>CANGRU010000158.1 GCA_947456315.1 Beijerinckiaceae bacterium
TGCGCGCTGTGGCCACCGATGGTCACCGTTTGGCACGCGTAGAGATTCCGGCTCCCGCTGGCTCGGCCGGCATGCCCGGCATCATCATTCCACGCAAAGCTGTGGCTGAAGTGCAAAAGCTTGTCGAAGACGCCAATGCAGAAGTCACCATCGAGCTGTCGACCACAAAAATCCGCTTCACCTTCGGTGATGTCGTGCTCACATCCAAGCTGATTGACGGCACGTTCCCCGATTATGCGCGTGTCATTCCCGCCAATAATGACAAGCGTCTGGTGATCGATTGCGCGCCCTTCGCGGCAGCCGTGGATCGTGTCTCGACGATTTCCTCGGAGCGTGGCCGCGCTGTGAAACTGGCGCTGTCGGATGGCCGCCTGACGCTGTCGGTCACCAATCCGGATTCGGGTTCGGCGACGGAAGAAATCGAAGTCGATTATGATTCGGGCCCGCTCGAAATCGGCTTTAACGCGCGCTATCTGCTCGACATCACAAGCCAGCTGGATTCCGACACGGCTTTGTTCAAACTTGCAGATGCAGGCTCGCCCACGCTCATTCAGGATCGTGATGGCGCTGCCGCGCTCTACGTTCTGATGCCGATGCGCGTGTGAGTTTTTTCGCGCAGGTCTCCTCACTCCGCCGCCCGAAAGTGCGGCGGATTGTTTTGTCAGACTTCCGCTCTTATGCCGCACTCGATCTCGCCGTGGATGGTGAGATGATTGTGCTGGCTGGCGAGAATGGTGCCGGCAAAACCAATATTCTGGAAGCTCTGTCTTTGCTGACAGCGGGGCGCGGTTTGCGTCGTGCCGATCTGGCTGATTGCGCGCGCGAGACGGGCGCGGGGGGCTGGGTTGTTTCTGTTGAACTCGAAGATGATGATCATCGGGTTCAGCTGGGCACGGGGCGTGAGCCTTCTGAAGGCGGACTGCCGCAATCGCGCAAATGCCGTATCGATCGTGCGACTGTCGGCTCGGCGCGCGCTTTTGCCGATCATGTGCGCGTCGTCTGGCTGACACCCTCCATGGATGGTTTGTTTACGGGGCCCGCTGGTGATCGGCGGCGCTTTCTTGATCGGCTCGTGCTGGCTGTCGATCCCGAACATGGCGGCCGCGTTTCGGCGCTTGAAAAAGCGCTACGCAATCGCAATCGTCTGCTTGAAGATCATTATTCCGAAACCGTCTGGCTTGATGCGGCTGAGCACGAAATCGCTGAAATTGCGATTGGTGTGGCAGCCGCACGCAGCGAGACCGTGTCGCGTCTTGCCGCTTTGATCGAAGCTGAAAAGTTAAAAGAAACGCCTTTCCCATGGGCAGATCTTGCATTGGCGGGCGAGCTGGAAGCCATGCTTCCCGACCGGCCAGCCATTGAAGTCGAAGATCATTACCGTGCCTTGCTGCGCGCCAATCGTGCGCGTGATGCAGCGGCAGGGCGCACCCTTATCGGCCCGCAATCGGCTGATCTTGTCGTGCGGCATGGCCCGAAAGGCATGGATGCGGCGCGCTCATCGACAGGCGAGCAAAAGGCTTTGCTGGTTGGCCTTGTGCTGGCCCATGCGCGCTTGGTGGCGAGCATGACGGGCATTGTGCCGCTTGTATTGCTGGATGAAATTGCTGCGCATTTTGATCCGCTGCGGCGCGGCGCGCTTTATGAAGCGCTGGCGGAACTGGGCGCACAAGTGTGGATGACGGGTGCTGATAGCAGCGCTTTTGTTGAAGTGGCCGGACGCGCGACCATGATCGAGGTGACACCCGGTCAAGCGAGTATTGCGTGACGCAGGAAGATCAGATGACTGATTTGATGCCAGCCGCGCGCGCCTGTCTGAAAACCATTTTTGGCTATGACGATTTTCGTCCCGGCCAAGCGGACGTCATTGCAGCCGTGCTGGCAGGCAAGCCGGTTCTCGCTGTCATGCCCACCGGCAGCGGCAAGAGCATGTGCTACCAGCTGCCCGCGCTGGTGGATGATGGATTGACCCTTGTCGTGTCCCCCTTGATCGCGCTGATGCGCGATCAGGTGCAGCAATTGCGGGCCTTGGGCGTGGTGGCGGGTTCCCTCAATTCCTCCAATGACGAGGCCGAAACAGAGCGTGTCTGGCAGGCTTTGGAAGATCGGAGTTTGCGGCTTTTGTTTTTGTCGCCCGAACGCCTTGCCATGGATGGCTTGCGGCAAAGGTTGGCGCGCGCTGGTGTGAAGCGCATTGCCATTGACGAGGCCCATTGCGTGTCCGAATGGGGCCATGATTTCCGGCCCGAATACAGGCAGATCCGCGCAGCTGTTGAGGCCATCGGACAGGTGCAGGTGATTGGCTTCACCGCCACCGCTGATCGCAACACGCGCAATGACATTGTCGAGCGCCTGTTTGATTCAAGCCCCAGTGTCTTTCTGCATTCTTTTGACCGCCCCAATATTGATTTGCGTTTTGCTCCCAAAGATCAGCCGCGCCGCCAGATCGCGGCTTTTCTCCAAGGCCGGCGTGGGCAGAGCGGCATTGTCTATTGCGCCTCGCGTGATCGCACCGAGCGCATGGCTGACTGGCTCAACGAAAATGGCTTTGAAGCTGTGGCCTATCACGCAGGCATGGATAGCAACGTGCGGGCGCGCAATCAGGATCGCTTTTTGCAAGAAGACGGCGTGATTGTCGCTGCCACAGTCGCCTTCGGCATGGGCATCAACAAGCCCGATGTGCGCTTTGTCATTCATGCCGACATGCCAGCCAGTGTTGAATCCTATTATCAGGAAATCGGGCGTGCCGGTCGCGATGGTCTGCAATCCTGGACGCTGACGCTCTATGGCGTTGAAGATATGGCGCTGCGGCGCAGGCAGATTGATGAAAAGTCCATCGATGACGAGCGCCGCCGCATCGAGCATGCCCGCTTCAGCCGCCTCACCATGTTGTGTGAATCGCCGATCTGTCGCCGTCAGGCTTTGCTGGCCTGTTTTGACGAGCAAGCCGCACCTTGCGGGCATTGCGATATTTGTCGTGGCGAAGTCGATCTTTATGACGGCACGGTGGATGCTCAAAAAGCCCTGTCGGCGGTCTATCGCACAGGCCAGCGTTTTGGCGCCGGCTATCTGTCGGATGTCCTCACAGGGGTCACCAGCGATGCGATTGCCCGCAACGGGCATGACGAGATCAAGACTTTCGGTGTCGGCGCTGACCGGCCCAAGGCCGCTTGGGCGTCGATTTTGCGCCAATTATTTGCCGCCGATGCGCTGGCCAGCGCCAGCGATGAACATGGCGGGTTCCGCCTGACCGAACGCGGTCAGGCCATTCTGCTCGGCCGGGAGACCCTGTCCTTGCGCAAAGAGGCTGTGCGGGCGCGCCGGCCCGCGCGCAGCAACGGCACGCAGGCGGCGGCTGTGGAGGGGCTTGATTCGGCCGATGCCGCCCTGTTTGCCGCTTTGCGTGCGCGGCGGCTCGAAATCGCCCGTGCCGATGGGGTTGCCGCCTATGTGGTCTTTGCCGACCGGACCTTGCTGGAATTGGCCCGCCAGCGGCCCGCGAGCTTGCGCGATATGGCTGCCATTCACGGGATCGGGGCGGCCAAACTGGAGCGTTACGGCGAGGCTTTTTTGGAGGTTCTGCTCAGCGAGACGTGAGCTGCGCGTGAGCGGGGAAAACCCCTGATTTATGCCCCTTTTTCGTGCCTTTTGGCCTCCGGATAGGCTATATTTTCTGTCACGAATCGCGAGTTGAGTCAGGGCTTTCGGAAGCAGAGTTTTCGAGCGTTTTTCCGGTGGTCCCTCCCTCCCAAAATTGAAGAGTTGTTCGCCCGATGGATGAACCTGTTGCAGCGCCTGAAGAGTCTGCCTATGGCGCGGATTCGATCAAAGTTCTTCGTGGTCTCGATGCGGTGCGCAAGCGCCCGGGCATGTATATCGGCGATACGGATGACGGCTCCGGCCTGCACCACATGGTCTATGAAGTCGTCGACAATGCCATCGACGAAGCACTTGCCGGTCATGCGACACATGTCACCGTCACGCTGAATGCCGATGGCTCTGTCACGGTGACAGACAATGGCCGCGGCATTCCCACCGACATTCATTCCGAAGAAGGCGTTTCGGCTGCTGAAGTCATCATGACGCAGCTGCATGCGGGTGGAAAATTCGACCAAAATTCTTACAAGGTTTCGGGCGGTCTGCATGGCGTGGGCGTGTCGGTTGTCAATGCGCTTTCGACGTGGCTCAAGTTGCGCATCTGGCGCGATGGCAAAGAGCATGAAATCGAATTCAACCACGGCGATGCTGTTGCGCCCCTGAAGATTCTCGGTGATGCGCCGATGGATGGTGATGCGCCCAAGCGCGGCACTGCTGTGACCTTCATGCCCTCGCCAGAAACATTCACCATGGTTGAATTTGATTATTCGACGATTGAACACCGTTTGCGCGAGTTGGCTTTTCTGAATTCGGGCGTGCGCATCATTCTGACAGATGCGCGCCACTCAGAAGTGAAAGTGGAAGAGCTTTATTACGAAGGCGGGCTGGAAGCTTTTGTGCGTTATCTCGATCGCGCAAAATCTCCGCTTATCGGCACGCCGATCCTGATGCATGGCGAGCGTGACCGGATCACGGTTGAAGTCGCCTTGTGGTGGAACGACAGCTACCACGAAAATGTGCTGGCTTTTACCAACAACATTCCGCAGCGCGATGGCGGCACGCATTTGGCCGGTTTCCGTGGCGCGTTGACGCGCCAAGTCACAGGCTATGCAGAAAAGTCCGGCATTACGAAGCGCGAAAAAGCCGATCTCACGGGCGATGATTGCCGCGAGGGTTTGACCTGCGTGCTGTCCGTGAAAGTGCCGGATCCGAAATTCTCGTCACAGACAAAAGACAAGCTTGTTTCGTCAGAAGTGCGGCCCGTTGTTGAAAGCCTCGTCAACGATATGTTGTCGCAATGGTTTGAAGAACATGCTGCGGTTGCACAAGTCGTTGTCATCAAAGTGGTTGAAGCCGGGCTCGCGCGCGAAGCGGCGCGTAAGGTTCGCGAGCTGACACGCCGCA
>CANGRU010000159.1 GCA_947456315.1 Beijerinckiaceae bacterium
CAATGGAGACTTGCGCCTCTTCCGCAGCGCGGCGCGCACCTGCCAGCAGCATGTCGCCAATGCCATCGTAGAAACGGGCTTCCACCACCAGCAGGCGGGAACCAGCCACGCCTTTGATGGGGGCAAGAGAGCGGCGCGCTTCGGCCATGGGCAGATCATCCTCGATTTGAAACAGCGAGGATGTGACTAACGCGGAAGGCCGCTCAGGGCAAGGTTGCGGAGACTATTTCGCTTCCACAAGGCGCGCCGCATAGCGCGCCATCAGATCGACCTCGATATTGAGGGAATCGCCCGCCTTGCGCTCACCCCAGGTGGTAACCGCCAGCGTGTGGGGGATCAGCAGGATGGTGAAGCGATTGCCGGTGACGCTATTGACCGTCAGCGATGTGCCATCGAGGCAGACCGAGCCTTTTTCGGCGATGAAGCGCGCTATGGCTTGCGGTGCTTCCATTTCGAAATGAGCCATGCCATCGAAATCGCGCCGTTCGATCATTTTGGCGACGCCATCAACATGGCCCGTGACGATATGCCCGCCGAGTTCATCGCCGATCTTGAGCGAGCGCTCCAGATTGATGCGCTGTCCAACGCTCCAGCTGCCGACCGTCGTGCGCGCCAATGTTTCAGCTGCTGCATCGACTTCGAAATAATTCTGGCCGTTCTGCGTGCCGATCTCGACCGCCGTCAGGCAGGGACCCGAGCAGGCAATCGACGCGCCCAGCAAAATGGTTTTGGGATCATAGGAACAAGCAATGCGGATGCGCCGCAGCTCGCCTTTTTGTTCGATCGACAGGATCGTGCCGACATCGCTGACCAGACCCGTAAACATCACAAAACCCTTTCATAGCGCGACAGGTGATCGGCCCCTGCCTGTGTCTCGCTTACGTGCAAGTAGCGTGATGGATCGGACAAAAGCTGGCGCGCAGATGACGCCAGTGCAGGCAGTCCCGCACCACCAAAAGGCTTTTCACCCTTGATCAAGATAACCTCATCAGCCAGACCGGCTTCGATCAGGCGCGCGCCGATGCTTGGCCCGCCTTCGCTGAACACACGTGTGATGCCGCGCGCACCCAGAGCTTGCAGAGCCGCATTGAGATCAACATGACCAGCGGCATCGCGCGCGACCATGATCACCTCGGCCCCCGCAGCCTGCAAAGCGCGCCGGGCTTCTTCGGGCGCACCAATGCCAGCGATCACCAACACGGGCTTGTCTTTCGCAGTGCTGACCAGACGCGAACGCAGAGGCAGGCGAAGATTGCTGTCGAGGACCACGCGCACAGGCGCACGCGCATCAAGCCCCGGACCACGCACGGTCAGCAGCGGATCATCCCCCAAAGCGGTGCCCACACCAATCATAATGGCATCATGCAAAGCACGCATGATCTGCACGCGATTGTTGGCTGCCTGCCCGGTGATCATCAAACGCGGATCATGCGGATTGCTGGAGGCGGCAAAACCATCGGCCGTTTGTGCCAGTTTCAGCGTCACCATCGGGCGGCCCTGCGTCACGCGCAGAATATGACCAAGATTGCCGCGCCGCGCGGCCTCGGCCTGCACGCCCACGCGCACATCAAGGCCGGCTGCGCGCAAAATCTCGTGGCCGCGCCCCGCCACACGCGGATCGGGATCTTCCAGTGCCGAAACCACGCGCGCGACACCCGCTTGCACAATGGCATTGGCACATGGGCCAGTCACACCGTGATGACTGCAAGGCTCCAGCGTCACATAGAGTGTCGCACCGCGTGCGGCCGCACCTGCATCGGCAATGGCAACGGTTTCAGCGTGCGGGCGACCGCCTTTTTGCGTGTTGCCACGCCCGACAATCACGCCATCTTTGACAATGATACAGCCGACAGACGGATTGGGCGCGGTCTCGCCCAGACCACGCCGCGCATAAGCAATGGCTGCTGCCATATAATCATCATCGGAGAATGGGACCGCACTCATGCGGGATCGATCGTCTTGCCCGTCACAGGGGGCTCGGCGAGCTCATCAATAATGGTCGAGAAATCGCTCGCTTCGCGGAAGTTTTTATAGACGGATGCAAAGCGCACATATGCGATGGAATCCAGCGCACGCAGGCCCTCCATCACCAATTCGCCGATATGATCGCTCTGGATTTCCGCATCGCCCGAGCTCTCCAGCTGGCGCACAATGCCATTGACCATGCGCTCGACGCGTTCAGGATCGACCGGACGCTTGCGCAGAGCAATGGACAAGGATTGCATCAGCTTCTCGCGATCAAACGCGACTCGACGACCTGACTTTTTCAGCACCGTCAATTCGCGCAATTGCACGCGCTCGAAAGTGGTGAAGCGACCCGCACAATCAGGGCAGACGCGACGACGCCGGATCGCGGACGAGTCTTCGGTGGGACGCGAGTCCTTCACCTGTGTATCGAGACTTCCGCAATAAGGGCAACGCATCGCGTCTGGCCTTCTTGTTAGGGATAGATCGGGAAGCGGCGCGTCAGTTCAGTGACCTCAGCACGCACCTTGGCTTCAACAGCGGCATTGCCCTCTTCGCCATTCTTGGCCAGACCATCCAGCGTCTCGATGATGAGCGCGCCGACCTTCTGGAACTCGGCCACACCAAAGCCGCGCGACGTGGCAGCAGGCGTGCCCAGACGAATGCCCGAGGTGACAAACGGCTTTTCAGGATCGAAGGGGATACCGTTCTTGTTGCAGGTGATATGCGCACGGCCCAGTGCCGCTTCCGACACTTTGCCGTTGAGCTTCTTGGGACGCAGATCAACCAGCATCAGGTGATTGTCTGTGCCGCCCGTCACAATATCAAAACCACCCGCACGCAGCGTTTCGGCCAGCGCCTTGGCATTGGTGACAATCTGCTGCGCATAGACTTTGAATTCAGGACGCAGCGCCTCACCAAAGGCCACAGCCTTGGCCGCGATCACATGCATCAAGGGGCCACCCTGCATGCCGGGGAAGACCGCCGAATTGATCTTCTTGGCAATGGCCTCGTCATTGGTGAGCACAATGCCACCACGCGGGCCACGCAACGTCTTGTGCGTGGTCGAGGTGACGACATGGGCATGGGGAAATGGCGAAGGATGTGCGCCACCGGCCACCAGCCCCGAGAAATGCGCCATGTCGACGAGGAAGAACGCGCCGATCTCATCGGCAATCGCACGGAAGCGCGCGAAATCCCAATGACGCGCATAGGCCGAACCACCTGCGATGATCAGCTTCGGCTTATGCTCGCGCGCAAGCTTTGCGACATCATCCATGTCGATGCATTGCGTTTCAGGGCGCACGCCATAGCTCACAGCCTTGAACCACTTGCCCGACATATTCACGGATGAACCATGCGTCAGGTGACCGCCAGCGGCGAGATCAAGACCCATGAATGTGTCGCCGGGCTGCAAGAGCGCCAGAAAGACGGCCTGATTGGCCTGCGAGCCGGAATTGGGCTGCACATTGGCAAAGCCGCAATCGAACAATTTGGTGAGGCGTTCAATCGCCAGATTTTCGGCAATGTCGACGAACTGGCAACCACCGTAATAGCGACGGCCCGGATAGCCTTCCGCATATTTGTTGGTCATCACCGAGCCTTGTGCTTCGAGCACGGCGCGCGAGACAATGTTTTCGGATGCGATCAGCTCGATCTCGTCGCGCTGGCGACCCAGCTCGAGCTCGATGGAGCGCGCAATTTCGGGATCAGACTGGGCGAGGCTCGCCCCGAAGAAAGAATTGGAGAGCTTGTAAGCAGTCTCAGCCATCGAACCCGGCTCCTGATTGGCCGCCCTGAGCGGCACCAAAACCCACCGGAATGGAACCTATGGGCGTTCCCGTTACGGGCACACGCTACATCTGGTTCAAAACCGATCTTGAAAGATGCGCCCCGCTTAGCACGCCGAGGGGAAGCCGGAAAGGCGACAGATTGGCTTTCTGGGGGAAATTGAAGGGCTTGGAGGCTGGCGCGAACAAAAAAGGCCCGCCTCCCTGAACCGCAGGAGGCGGGCCTGTGATCTAGGCGGGCCGGACAGCCTTAGCGGCGCGGCATTTCGGTCAGAGCCATGGGCTCGAGCAGGCCGCCATTGCGGGCTTCGGATGAGGAGGCCGCAGACACGGTCACGGCATCAGCCCCAAAACCATCGCGCTGATAAATATCGTCGCGGAACTGGGTCAGACCATCATTCGACCAAGCCGTGACATAGATCCAGTAGACCGGCACCGCTTGCGTGATACGCGCATCGACGCGCTCGCCCGAGCGGATGACTTCGTCAATCCGGTCACGATCCCAGCCGGGTGTATCCTTCAACAGCCAAGCCACATAATCGCGCACATTCTGCACACGCACGCAGCCGGAGGAGACGAAACGGAAGTCGTCACCGAAAATACCCTTGGCCGGCGTGTCATGCATATAGACGCCATGCGGATTGGGAATGTTGATGCGGATGAAGCCCAGCGAATTCACGTCCCCGCCCGGATCCTGACGGAACTTGTATTGCGTGGCCTCCATCGAATTCCAGTTGATGGCATTGGGTGCCACTTCATTGCCTGCGGAATTGAACACGCGGATCTTGTTATCGGAGAGATAATTCGGATCCTTCTGCATCTTCGGGATCAGATCCTTGCGGATGATCGAAGCAGGCACCGTCCAGAACGGGTTGAAGTTGATCTCGACCGCCTTGGCCTGCATGACCGGCGACTGGCGATCAATCTTGCCAACGCCCGCTTGATGATGGGTCACCACCATGCCGCCTTCGACCGTCTCGACCGAGGCGCCCGGAATGTTCATGGTCACGAAACGCCCGCCCTGATTGCCCGAAAAGGCACGCAGACGAACGAGGTTGATTTCAAGTTGGCGGGCGCGCATTTGCGCAGGCACGTTGAGAGCAGCAATCGTCTGCTGTGCCACGACGCCTGTGGCTGTAATGCCGTGGCGCGCCTGAAAGCGCTTCACACCGGCTTCCACATAGGAATCGAAAGAGGGCGATGTGCCCGCTGTCTC
>CANGRU010000160.1 GCA_947456315.1 Beijerinckiaceae bacterium
GACAGCATTGGCTTGGTCCACACCAAACCAGATAATGGCAAATGGCGCCCATGCGAGATTGGGGATCGGGCGCAACAGGCGGATCACCCAGGCGAGTGCCCATTCCAGTTTGGTCGACATGCCGGTGGCCACACCCAAAGCTGTGCCGAAGCCTGCACCGACCAGAAAACCCAGAATGTAATGATTGAGGCTCAGCGCCACATATTTCGCCCAGAGCCCGCTGTTGAACTCACGCAGGAAAGCCTTGGGCAGAGCACTGGGTGGCGGCAGCAAGCTTGACTGGATGAGGCCGAAGCCGGGCGCTGCTTCCCAGATCAACAGGAAGATGACGAGGCCGAGTGCGGCATAAAGTGTGGGGCGCAGGCGCAAGGCAATCAGCTTTCCAAAAACGGACACGGGCAAGCTGTCACGCTTGCCCGTGTTTCTGTCAAGATCACACCCTGATTACTTGGCTGTCGCCTTCTTGTAGAAGGAGGCATCAAACAGGCCATCAAGCGGCACATCCTTGTCGAGCGTGCCGATGGACACCTGATAGGCCTGCATCTTCTTGGTGGCATCGACAATCTGCAGCGGATTGGCCGTGAATTTCGAAGCTGGGGATTTCAGCGCGGCGATGATCGTGTCGGTATCGATCAGGCCTTTGCCGAGTGCGGCTTCAATGGCGGGTGCGACACGCTTGGGGTCTTTGGCGATGAGCGCAACCGATTGGACGGTGCCATCCACCAATGCCTGAACGCCGGCCGGATTCTTCTTCAGGAATTCGCCAGACACAGCCAGCACAGTGCCGGGCTGGTCGGGGAACATCTCGCCACCGAGTGCGACAATCTTGATGCGCTTGTCGCGCTGCTGAACGATGGTGTCGGTGGGTTCGCGAATGGTGGCGCCATCAACCGCGCCTGTGAGCAGCGCGTTTTGTGTGGCATCAATGCCCATCGGCACGATTTCATAATCAGCCTTGTCGGCTTTGGTTGCTTGTTCGAGCCAATGCACGAGGGTTGTGTGTGGCACAGAGCCCGGAGGCTGTGTGGCGAGGCGTGCAGCCTTGCCTGTTTCGGCTCGGAATGCTTTCAGCGCATCCGCAGCTTTCACACCATCTTTGAAAAAGGGCGCGAGCTTGGGGCCGGCCGCAACAGTCATTTCTTCCACCGCCGTGGCGGCGACCACCGTGACATCAATGCCCTTGGAGCGCGCAACGCCGAGCGGAGCGACGCCTGCGACATAGACATCGATTGTGCCTGATGCCAGTGCCTGAATCATCAAGGGGCCGGATTCAAAGGTCGTAAACTTCAGATCAAGCCCTGCCTTTTTGGCAAAGCCTTCCTGATCGAGCACGAGAATGGGAGCCGTGCCAAGCACAGGAATAATGCCGACGCGCACCTGCTGCTGGGCCAGTGCCGGGGTCGAGAGCGCAACCGCAAGTCCAAGGGCTGCAAAAGCGGGAAGAAGGCGCATGTGTTTCGTCCTTATGAAACCGGATAGGCCCTTGTAGCATTTTTCTTTTTGGTATGTGAATTGAATTAATTTACAATTATATATTGTAAATATCCGTCCTTGCGAGCGCAGCGAAGCAATCCAGAGACTCACGTGGGGCTTTCTGGATTGCTTCACCTTCGGCTCGCAATGACGCCGGCCCCTTTACACCTGAAGCCCTCGCCTTAAACTTGCCCCACAAATTCAACGCGGCACCCCAAGACCGCGCGAGGGGGAAACATGGGTCGTCTCGACCATTGCTACAATATTGCTGATCTGCGCGAGGTTGCGCGCCGCCGTCTGCCCAAAGGTGTTTTCGAATATCTCGACAAGGGCACCGAAGACATGGTGGCGCTGGGCAATAACCGCCGCGCCTTCGAAGAGTTGAAACTGCTCAACCGCGTGCTGGTCGATGTGTCGGATGTCAAAATGGACACGACCATTTTCGGCAAGCCAGCAGCGTTGCCCATGGTCATTGCACCGACCGGCATTGCGGGGCTGTGCTGGTATGAAGGCGAATATGAACTCGCCAAAGCCGCGGCCAAAGCGGGCCTGCCGTTTACGCTCGCCACCGGCTCCAACACGCCGATGGAGAAAGTCGCAGAAGCGGGCGGGCGTCCGTGGTTCCAGCTGTATATGTGGCGCGAGAAAGAATTGTCCTACGAGCTGGTGCGCCGCGCCGCGGCGGCCGGTTTCGAAACACTCATCTGGACCGTCGATATCGGACATGGCGCCAATCGCGAGCACAATGCGCGCAATGGATTTTCGCAGCCCTACAAGGTCAATGCGAAGAGCATTGTCGATATGTTGAGCCACCCCGAATGGATGCTCAATGTGATCGGCCGCTACATCACCTCGTCAGGCATGCCGGAGCACATCAATTATCCGGCCAAATATCGGGACAAATTTACGGGCAAAAAATCACAAGCCAAAGCTTTGCGCGCCGATCAGGTGAGCTGGGCCGATGTCGAGAAATTGCGCGAAATCTGGCCGGGCAAACTGGTGATCAAAGGCATTATGCGGGCTGACGATGCGCGCCGCGCCATTGATCATGGGGCTGATGGCATTGTTGTGTCGAACCATGGCGGCCGCAATATGGATTCCGCGCCCGCCACTTTACAAGTTCTGCCAGGCATTGCCCAAGCTGTGGGTGATCGCACCACTGTGTTTGTCGATTCCGGCGTGCGGCGCGGCTCCGACATTGTGAAATGTCTGGCATTGGGTGCCGATGCCGTGCTGACAGGCCGCGCCACGCTCTATGGCATTGGTGCAGGGGGTGAGGCTGGTGCGCTGAAAGCGCTCGCAATTCTGAAAGACGAAATGCGCCGCACCATGGCCTATATCGGCAAACAACGCGTGGCCGACATCAATGGCGAAGATATCTGGCGCGGCGGTAATTGACGGCCGCCTAGGCCGTCATTGCGAGCCGGAGGCGAAGCAATCCAGAAAGCCTCACGTGTGGATCTGGATTGCTTCGCTCCGCTCGCAATGACGAACAACAAAGAAGGCGGCCCGAGAGCCGCCTTCTTTATTCAGTCCCGAAATCCGACGCTTACGCCGGTTCCAAAAACTTCTCGGCCTGTTCCAGATCGACGCTGACGAGCTGCGACACGCCACGTTCTGCCATGGTCACGCCGAACAGGCGATCCATGCGCGCCATGGTGATCGGATTATGCGTAATCGTCACGAAGCGCGTGTCGGTGCGGCCACGCATGGCTTCCAAGAGATCGCAGAAACGTTCGACGTTGGCATCATCGAGCGGGGCGTCCACTTCGTCCAGCACGCAGATCGGCGAGGGGTTCGTCAAGAACACCGCGAAGATCAGCGACATGGCGGTGAGCGCCTGTTCGCCGCCTGACAGCAGCGTCATGGTCTGCGGCTTTTTGCCCGGCGGGCGGGCGAGAATTTCAAGACCCGCTTCGAGCGGATCTTCGCTCTCGATGAGCTGCAATTCGGCCGAGCCGCCACCAAAGAGCGAAGTGAACAGCTCTTTGAAATAGCCATTCACTTTTTCAAAGGCTTCGACAAGACGCTCGCGACCTTCCTTGTTCAGGCTCTGGATAGCGATGCGCAATTTGCGGATCGCTTCCGTCAGATCGTCGCGCTCGGTGATCATTTCACCGGCCTTGGTCTCGATTTCCTGCAGCTCTTCGTCAGCACGCAGATTGACTGCGCCGAGGCGTTCGCGATCGGACTTCAGCTGTTCCAGCGTTTTTTCAACACTGGCTGCATCGGGAAGCTCTTGACCTTCTTCCACGCCAGCCAGTGCTGCCACGCCTTCGGGGGCGCATTCGAGCTCGGTGGCAATATCCTTGAGTAGGGTTTCGCGGCGCTCACGCAAAGCTTCCACACGCGCTTCGGTGCGCGCACGTTCTTCGCGGGCCTGACTCATCGCATCAATGGATGCACGCGCCATGCGGTCGGCTTCGGCCAGATCATTTTCGGCAGAGGCGCGGCGATCTGCTGCTTCCTTGCGGGCTTCTTCGGCGAGTGCAACCTGATCCATCAAAGCGCGACGCTGCTGGATGAATTCGTTCGGCGCTTCGGCCAGCACCATTTGCTCTTCGCGCGTCTCTTCCATGCGCGCCTGGATTTCTTCGATCTGCTCGGTCGCCTTGCCGCGGCGCTCGTTCCAGGAGTTGCGCTCCAGTTCAATGGCTTCGCGGCGGCGCTGGCGGGCTTCGGCTTCACGCGCCAATCCCTGCACAGCGGCGCGCGCTTCTGCGGCGTGCGCACGATGCTGGCCCGCTTCGGCGCGGGCGCGCTCGAGCTTGTTGACCATGGATTGTGTGGCAGCGAGGCTATTCAGTGCATCCTGCGCCTCGGTCTTTTTGACCATGGATTCGTCGCGGTTTTCAGCAAAGCGCGTGACGCTTTCTTCCAAGGCTGAAATGCGGGTCGCAATCTGTGCGCGTGTGCGCTCGGCAACCGACAGTTTTTCACGCGCGTCTTCGACGCCGCGCTGGGCAGCACGCGCCGTCTGGCGCGCATTCATTTCAGCGACACTGGCTTCGCGCAATTCGGCTTGCGCCAGTTCGGCAGCTTGCTTGGCGACATTGGCGGCTTCACGCGCTTCAATCGCTTCGGCTTTCAAATCACCCAGACGGTTCTTTTCAACCAGTCGGCGTGCGGCCGGGGTCGGGGCTTCGGCGGCGGCGGTAAAACCGTCCCAGCGCCAGAAGTCGCCTTCTTTGGAGACGAGACGCTGGCCGGGGCGCAGACGCTTTTGCAGCTGCGCGCCTTCGCTCTTCAGCACAATGCCGATCTGCGAGAGGCGGCGGGCGAGAACGGCCGGTGCCTTGACGACATCCGAGAGCGGACGCACGCCCATCGGCAGCGTGGCATCATTGGATTCATCCGAGGCCTGACCCCAATGGGCAGGGGCCGACGGATTGGTGGAGGCATCCAGATCATCGCCAAGTGCTGCGCCAAGGGCTGCTTCATAGCCCTTCTCGACCGTGATCTCGTCAACGACTGGCGGCCACAAATCACCAGAGGC
>CANGRU010000161.1 GCA_947456315.1 Beijerinckiaceae bacterium
CACCCCAGCCCTCCCCTCAAGGGGGAGGGAGTTTTGATGGCGCGGGCAATCGGATTCCCCTCCCCCTTGAGGGAAGGGTTAGGGGTGGGGGTCGCGCAATCTTCGGCGATCCATTGATCTACGAACGACGCCTCGCATAGCGCCAGAGCGCCCGCACCCGCGCCCAAAGCCCGGCGCGGTCACCAACGAGGCCGGCTTCTTGCCAAGCCTGCCGGATCCAGGTTCGCACGGGCGCGATCTGGGCTTGCGCCCAATCATTCATCCGCAACAGCCAGGCATGCAACTTGGCCACCCATTCAATCGACAGCAGCTTGTCGCGGCACACGGCCCAAACATAGGCTGCCAAGCCGAAGCGCACGACTTCGGCGAAAAGATAAATCAACACACCAGCAAAAATCTGTCCGCGCGCAAAGGCGACGAAGGAGATCACTTTGATCACCTCGCTCAAAGCCAGCGGAATGAGAAAGACGAGCAAAGTCGGATAAGGCGCGAGCCGCTGCAATTGCGCATGGGCCCAAGCTTTGAGACGACGCAAAGGCAGGAGATCGATGATCGCCTGCACCAAGGGCGCAAAAGTTTCCCAAAGCCATGAGACCCCGAGAAAGACGAGCGCGAGCAGCGTCCATGCCAATTGTTTGGCGCGCATCAGGCAGAGGCCCTTTTCATCCAGCCGCGCGGATCGGCCGCGCGTTGCTTCACGGGACGCGACAAAGCCGCCGCAAGATCGGCGAGAGACGCCAGCTGGTGCACGGGGCGAAATTCGTCCACATGCGGCAGCATGGCGCGAATGCCGGAAGCTTTGGGCTCGAAACGATCATAGCGCAAAAGCGGATTGAGCCAGATAAGTTTCCGGCAGGAGCGATGCAGACGGTCCGCTTCAAATGACAATTGCTCAACGCTCTCGCGCTCGAGTCCGTCGGTAAAGAGCAGCACTGTCGCGCCCTGCCCCAACACGCGGCGCGACCATTGGCGATTGAAGGCATGAAGCGACGAGCCAATGCGCGTGCCGCCCGACCAATCGGGAACCGTGGATGAGACTTGCGCGAGCGCCGCATCAATATCGCGGTGGCGCAAAGCGCGGGACACATTGGTGAGCCGCGTGCCAAAGAGAAAAGTCTCGACACGACGCTCCTGCGTCAGGCGATGCAAAAAATGCAAAAAGACGCGCGTATATTCGCTCATCGAACCCGATATATCGCAAAGCGCGACAATGGGTGGCGGGCGCAATGCTGGTTCACGCCGCGCAATCTGGAACATATCACCACCACGAGACAGCGCCAGCCGCAAGGTCCCGCGTGGATCAATCCGTGAGCCATGTGCATCGAGGCGAAAACGGCGCAGACGGATGTGATCATCAGGCAGCTTCATGCGCGCAATCGCCTCTTCAGCGCGACGCAATTCATCGACCGTCATTTGGGCGAAATCTTTTCTCTGCAAGATCTCATCTGCCGACATGGTAAGACGCATGTCCTGTTCAATCTCGGGCGCAGCCTCGCGCTTCGGGCGCTTTCCGGCAATCGCTTCAGAGAGACGCGTCGCACCGGGTGCAGGTTTGGCTGCTTGTTTCTGCGGCTCGGCCATGGGCGACATCATGGCAATCAGCTTTTCGACAAAGCCACGCTTCTTCCAGAAAATATCGAAAGCCGCATGAAAAATGAGGCTCTGTTCATGCTTGCTGACAAAGACCGCATGCAGAACGCTGCGGAAATCTTCGCGCGAGGAAATGCCGGCAACTTCCACCGCGCGCACAGCGTCAAGCATATGGCCGGGACCAACCGGCAGGCCCGCCTCCCGCAAGAGGCGACCGAAAGGCGCGATATTGTCGGCGAGCTTGCCCATGCTCAGGCGGCAGCGGCCTTGGCCGCATCCAGCGTCTTTTGCAATTCGCTGCCTTGTAGCTTTTGAATGTCGTCCTGATATTTCAAAAGCACGCCGAGCGTGTCGGCAATGGTCGCCGGATCAAGCGATACGGCATCCAGCTCAGTGAGAGCAGACGCCCAGTCCAAAGTCTCGGCAATACCCGGCTGTTTGAACAAATCCACTTTGCGCAAAGCCTGCACAAAACCGACAATTTCGCGCGACAAGGCTTCAGCCGTGCCCGGCACTTTCACGCGCAAAATCTCGAGCTCGCGTTGCGCATCGGGATAATCCACCCAATGATAAAGACAGCGGCGCTTCAACGCATCATGCACTTCGCGCGTGCGGTTCGAGGTGATGATGACAATCGGCGCATGTTCCGCACGGATTGTTCCAAGCTCTGGCACGCTGACCTGAAAGTCGGAGAGGATTTCGAGCAGGAAAGCCTCAAAAGCTTCATCTGTGCGATCCAACTCATCAACCAGCAGAACGGGCGGGCCTTCGGTGAAAGTTTCGAGCGCCTGCAAAAGCGGTCGCTTGATCAGATAGCGTTCGGAAAACACATCATGTTCGATGCGTGCACGATCTTGCTCGCCACTGGCTTCAGCCAAACGGATCGCCATCATCTGGCGCGCATAATCCCATTCGTAAACGGCTGAGGAGACATCGAGCCCCTCGTAACATTGCAGGCGAATGAGCTTGCGGCCCAAAGTGGATGAAAGAACTTTGGCAATCTCTGTCTTGCCGACGCCGGCTTCGCCTTCGAGGAAAAGCGGGCGGCCCATTTTCAACGACAGGAAAATGACGGTCGCCAGAGAACGATCAGCGACATAGCCACCGCGTGTGAGAAGTGTGAGCGTCTCGTCGATGGATGCAGGCAGGTTGGCCAAGGCTCACTCCGTTCCCACCCTCGTCATTGCGAGGAGGACTTTAGCCCGACGCGGCAATCCAGAGGCCGCACATGGGGCTTTCTGGATTGCTTCGCTACGCTCGCAATGACGATGCGAATTACTTCGCAGCCTCAACCGCGCGGCGTGCCATCACGCCGATCAGATGCGCGCGGTAGGCGGCATCCGCATGAATGTCGGAATTCAAACCATCTGCCGATTGCTTGATGCCTTCAATCGCCTTGGCCGAAAAATCTTTCAACAGCGCGTCTTCGAAATCAAACTGGCGGAACACGCCACCAGAGCCCGCACCCGTCACTGCCACACGCACGCCTGCCGCAAATTTGGCGACAAAAACGCCGACGATCGCATAGCGCGAAGCGGGATTGCGGAACTTTTGGTAGTTCGCCTTTTCCGGCACAGGGAAGATGATCTTGGTGATGATCTCGCCCGGCTGCAAAGCCGTCTCGAACAGGCCAACGAAGAAATCATCCGCCGCCATTTCGCGCGTATTGGTGACAATGGTTGCGCCCAGTGCCAAGCAAGCAGACGGGTAATCCGCTGCCGGATCATCATTGGCCACCGAGCCACCAATCGTGCCACGATGGCGCACCATCGGATCGCCGATCATGCCAGCGAGTTCCGCGAGCGCCGGAATAGCTTTCTTCAGCTCAGCCGAGCCCGCCACATCAGCATGGCGCGTCATCGCGCCAATCGTGACTTTGCCGCCAGCAATTGTGATGCCGGAGAGGCCCAATGCGTTCAGATCAACAAGATCGGAAGGCGCTGCCAAGCGCTGCTTCATCGTCGGCAGCAATGTCATGCCGCCCGCCATGATCTTGGCTTCGTCGCCGCCTGCCAATTTCACCGCATCGGCCAGTGAGCTTGGGCGATGATAGTTGAACGGATACATTTTCTTCTCCCTCAGCGCGGCCAGACGGCGCGCGATGTTTAAATGTGGGGCGGCTGTTTATTCCGCCGCCGTGCCCATCTTGCCCATGGCTTCGGCGCCATAGTGAATGGCTTTGACAATATTATGGTACCCCGTGCAGCGGCAAATATTACCTTCGAGCTCTTCGCGGATGGTCTTGTCGTCGAGATCGCTGCCCTTACGGCGCACCATATCCACTGCGCTCATAATCATGCCCGGCGTGCAGAAGCCGCATTGCAAACCATGATGCTCGCGGAAAGCCGCCTGCATCGGATGCAAATCTTCGCCCCTAGCCAGACCTTCAATTGTTGTGATGACTGCGCCATCGACAGCAACAGCCAAAAGCGTGCAGCTCTTCATGGCTTCGCCATTCACATGCACCGTGCAGCAGCCGCATTGCGTGGTGTCGCAACCCACATGTGTGCCAGTGAGGCGCATATTTTCGCGCAAAAATTCGACCAGAAGCGTACGCGGATCCACATCACGCGTCACAGACTTGCCATTCACCGTCAGAGTTACGCTGGCCATACGCCTCTTCCTCCAAATAAAATCGGTAAGAATGCTGTTTCAGACAGGCCGCTCAGCCCGCCTTCACCGCTTCGGCAAAATTGTTGAAAAACTGGTCAGCCATTTTCTTGGCCACGCCATCGATAAGCCGCGCGCCGAGCTGGGCAATTTTGCCACCCACATTGGCTTCCACGTCATAGGACAGGATGCAGCCCTCTTGGCCTTCAGCCGGCGGCAGCAGGCGAACCGTTGCGCCACCCTTGGCAAAGCCGGCCACGCCGCCCTCACCTTGGCCCGAAATGCGGTAGCCATTCGGCGGGTCGAGGTCGGAGAGTTCGACGGAACCTTTGAAAGTCGCCGAGACCGGGCCGATCTTGAGCTTCACAACGGCGGAAAAGCCATTGTCGCCGCTCTTATCCAGCGTCTCGCAGCCGGGGATGCAGGCTTTCAGCACGGCCGGGTCATTGAGCTTGGCCCAGACCGTCTCGCGGTTCGCGGGAAGTGCCACTTCCCCGGTCATCGTCATCGCCATGATGCTGTCTCCTCCAAGTTTTGCCTTGGGCGCTCTGCCGGCCTTGCTGGCCGCCGCCGGTTGCACTCAAGCCCCCGTCGGTTTATGCGCTTTTGCCGCGCCCCGTCACCTTTGGTGTTAAAGCCCGCGTGCAACAGGAGCAAGAGAGCATGGGTCACCTCGCCACCAAAACCGGACAATTCCGCGTTGACATCGAAGGGCCGGCCACCGCGCCCGTCCTGATGCTCTCCAATTCGCTGGG
>CANGRU010000162.1 GCA_947456315.1 Beijerinckiaceae bacterium
AATAGCGGCAATGTCTGCCTGCGCGCCGTTAAGGCCGGTGAGCGAGGTATAAAATGACATTTTGGATTCTCGCCTGTTTGAAGGTGTTTATAGGATTTCGGATCATGCTCTTGCGAGCGCTCAGTATTTGAACGACTTGATGTCGGCGAGTTTGACCTTGCCGAGGCCGCTGATGGTAAAGTCCTGATCAGCAGTTGACGTCCCAACTGTTGCTTGAGTGATCGGAGCAAAGACATCTGTTGCGGCTGCTGCTTGCTTGCCGGCGGCAGTCATTGTGGCTTTGACATGGTAGCGTGCATCGCCGATTTTATTTCCAGCGGCATCGCGACCATCCCATTCGAAACCAACAAGACCAGCGCTGTTGGCGCCGAGGTCGATTGATTTGACGAGCTCGCCATTTTCCTTGGTGATCTGAACGGTCAGGCCTGTTGCATCTGTTGGCAAATCGACAGCACCGGAAATCGCGCCAGAATCATCAGCCAATGCAACGCTGCCAGGCACGAGGACCGTTTTGCCAACGAAGTTGGCGGCTGTTGCAATGCGATTGTCGGCAATGGTCGACTGGATGCCTGTCATCGTCGTGTTGAGCTGTGTAATGCCTGTCACGGTCGAGAACTGAGCCATCTGAGCGATCATCTGATCGTTTGATTGTGGCTGAAAAGGATCCTGGTTCGACAGCTGTGCGGTCATCAGCTTCAAGAAATCTTCTTGGCCGAGTGTGGTCTTTTTAGCTGTACTTGTATCGACCTTCTTCGCTCCCAATTTGGTGAGGAGCGAGTCCAACGTCTGCTGTGACTGGGTGTTGATGTCCGTCATTTTTCTATTCCGTTACTTGCCGACGTTGAGGGTCTTCAACATCAAAGATTTCGCTGTTGCGAGGACTTCAATGTTGTTCTGGTATTGGCGTGAGGCTTCCATCATGTCGACGAGCTCTTCATTCGTGTCGACATTGGTTGCGTAAATGTAGCCTTCCTCATCTGCGAGCGGATGAGTTGGCGAATAGCGTTTTTCAGGTGGCGCCTGCGAGCGCATGGTGTCGACTGCCGAAACAGTGGCGACACCGCTGCCTTCTTGAAAGGCCGGATATTCAGCCTCGAAGACCGGACGAATGGCGCGATAAGCATTTTCTGGCTTGTTCGACACGGTGTTGGCATTAGCCAGATTGGAAGCCACTGCGTTCAGACGCGTTTGCTGCGCCGACATGGCCCGACCCGCGATGTCAAAGATGGTCAGCGGTTTCATCATTCACCTCTCAAAGCTGAACGAAGACCGCGAATGCGATCGTTCAAAAATTGGAGGGATGCTTCGTAGCGCGTTGCGTTTTCTGCGAATTGCAACTGCTCGACATGAATTTCGACGGTGTTGCCGTCAATGGAAGCCGAGAGCGGGTTGCGGAAAACGGTTTCAGGTGCCGAGCCAGAAGCGCTCGAAATATGACCGTTGGACGTCGCAGCCAAAGAACTCTGACCGCTCATCGCCTCGGAATAGGCGGCCGAAAAGTCAATGTCGCGCGCCTTGTAATTAGGCGTGGCGGCATTGGCGATGTTCGCGCCAAGCACATCCATCCGCTTCTGGCGGATCTGAAGTGCGTTGGCATGCGGGGCCAAATATGTGTCTAAGGTCTTCATCTGCGTGTAGGGGTCCTATGGTTCACCCCATACACAGCAATTTGTGTGCCAGTCTGATATTTGTTATAAATCAGTTACTTACTGGACGTAGTACCGCTTGATGAAGACCTTCTCGATGAGGTCAGCGCCAACTTTCTGACGGATCGTCTTGTTGAGCTCGACCTTCAGGCGCGCGGCAAGCTGTTCTTGTGCGTCTTCAGCTGTGGCTTGGGCCAGGGTCAATTCTGAGACCATTGCCATGGTTTGGGCGCGAAGCGGCATGCGTTGGTCGGCCAGATACTTTTCAGCTTTCTCGCCTTTGAGCGTCACCACACCCACTTCGATCACCAGAGCGCGCCCCTTACCGGGCAGGTTGGAGATGAATTCTTCGCCAAGCGTGATGTAGTGGGGCTCAAAAGGGCTGGGGCCTGTATCTTCCAACGGCACCAGTTTTGGCTTTTCAGGGCCTTTTTTGGCGGCCTCTTCGGCTCGTTTTTGTTCGATCTTCCTTTGCTCTTCGGCTTTGATCATCTGATTGGCGACGACATAACCAATGCCGCCCCCCACCGCGACGAGCAGCAGAATGCCAAGAGCAATGGCAAAGGGTCCGGTGACCAGTTTTATAATTTTCGGAAGCATTAGATCCAACCGCCTCCGCCACCTGGTTTTTTACCGTCGGCCTGCATGATGGACTGGATGGCGAAAGCCATATTGCGCGCGCGCTTGTTGGCCTTCGTTGAGGTCTTGCGTAGCAAGATATCCCCGTCTCCGTAGACTTTCTCGAGCGTATACGCCGAGCAGCGCTTGAGCAGACGCTCAAGCTCCAACAAAAATTCCTTCTCGGTCACAGGAAAGCCCTCAGGCAAATATGTCGTATCGTTGACGCCGCTCGGCGAGCAAGACAGGCATATAGGAAACACTGGCGTAGAGCGTGCTTGCATAATGATGCACGTAGGTCGGCTCGCTCGTGATGCGCGCTTCCAGGCGTGTCAATGCGGGTGTTGCATCGCTGGGCGCGCCGCGTGGATTGTAAAGCGGACGCGATTGATCCCAGCTGCGTGGCTCTGCATAGGCGCCAGGCGCACCACCTGTCCGCTGTTGCCAATCGCCACGGCGAAGCGAACCAGCCTGATCTTGTCGTGCCGATTGAGACCATTCGACCGCGTCGTCCGGCAAATCTCCGGATGTCTGGGCGTTGAATGATGGACGCAAAGCCTCGCGGTTCGACGCGAGCGCGAGATTGTCGCGCAGATCGCTCGAAGCCGAGAAGGCCGCCAGAGGCGGCCGGGTCAGTGGCGGAAAGTCCAGCACCATGGTGTCCCGAGTTCGGGGCAGGGGCACAGGCCCCCGTTAACCATGAGCTTAGTGGCTCATTGAGCAGGATTCCAGCTCTTTTTATCGGGTCAAAAACAGACCCGTCAGGGCCCCCGAAGGGACCGCAGAAAAGGCTCATCGCGATAGCGTCTCAATGGCCGAGCGCAGCATTTCCGAGCTCGTCTGCATGGCGCGGGCATTGCCGTTATAGGCTTGCTGGGCCGAAATCATATGGAGCATTTCCTGGGTCAAATCGACGTTGGCGCCCTCGAGCGCCCCCTGTTTGATCTCCCCCACACCATTATACGTGGGCTGGCTGAATTCCGGCGGGCCGGAGGCATCGGTTTCGGTCAGGGCCGAGCCGGAAGCGCTTTTCAGGCCTGTATCATTGCGGAAGGAGGCCAAGGCGACTGCGGCCACTTTGGTGACACGACCATCCGCCAGCTGAACAGAGACAATACCGCGGCTATCAATGCCGATCGTCTGGATCTTGGACAGGTCGCCACCAGCGGCCATCGACAGATTAATCGGCTGCGGATTTCCGCCCGTTCCGCCAGAATTGAGCACGGGAAGGCCAAGAAGGGGGGAGCCGTTCGTGTCTGTCAGGTTGCCGTTGGCGGCAATTGTCAGAGAGCCCGAGCGGCTGAATGTGTAACTGACATCTGTGCCGGTCTGGCCTTTGGCGTCGCCATAGACAAAAAAGCCCGCACCATTGACGGCAATATCAAGAGCCTTGTCGGTTGAATCCATCGAGCCTTGCTGGCTGGTTCGGCGAACTTCCGCTGTTCGCGTACCGGATCCTGTTTCTGTCCCGGGGGTGGCATCCAGGCTTTCCGAGCGCACTTCCGTAAAGGAAGCCATGGAGCGTTTGAAGCCAGTTGTGCGGGCATTGGCCAGATTGTTCGCGGTGACGCTGAGGTCACGCGAAGCGGCGGAAATGCCGGTCATATTAATGCTGATCATGCGAGAAGGCTCCAGAAGCAATGGACTCGTGTTGCGCGGAAATCAGCAATTGCTGTGCCAGCCGGGGTCAGTGATTTAATGTGCTGAAAACAAAAGAGAAAAATCTGGCCTCGAACTTGCAAATCAATTTGCGAAGTGAGGAAAGCCTCAATGCGTAAGATTTTGGTCAGTTTGTCGATTGTCGCTGTCAGTGCCTTGGCGCTGTTCTTTTTCGCGCCAGCCAATGCTCTGCAATATGTGGACCCGATTGCTATGCTGATTGTGGGCGGCGGAACCGTGCTGGTGACCGTCTTGCGCTCAGGCATCACACCCTTTGTGGAATCTCTTCGAACGATAACCAGACGCAGCCATGATCGTTTGGCCCGCACCGAGGCGCTTGCCCAGTCTTTTGGTGAAATGTCCTTGATTACACGACGCAGCGGCCCGCTTGCTCTCGAACATCATAAGGTTGATGAGCCGTTTTTGGCACAAGGTCTTGCGCGCTTTGTTGATGGAGCCGATGAAACGCGTCTTCAATCATATCTCGAACGCGAATTGTCACGCCTTGATGAACATCACCATGCCCAGATTGATTGCTGGCAGGGGTGGATTGATCATGCACCGGCTATGGGCTTGATCGGCACCTTGATCGGGCTCGTCGGTGTGCTGGGTAATATGTCTGATCCGCATGCCATTGGCCCTGCGCTTGGTCTTGCCTTGTTGACGACACTCTATGGTGCCTTGCTCGCCAATCTGGTGGGTGTGCCTGTGCTTGCCCGTTTGCAAAGACGTTTGTGCGATGAGCGCGAATATCAGCAACAAATCGCCGACGGTCTCTGTGTGCTTGCGCGTGGTGGCACGTCACGCCAATTCCGTGAGGCGCTGCAGCCACATCTGATACATTCGCCAGTTTTGAAATTGGTGGGTCATGGCTGATTACATGACACAGCGCGCCATTTTTCAAACACCACGGACTAAATCGATTGGCTGGTCTGTGATGCTGGCAGACATGAGTTTGCTGCTGATGGCATTTTTTGCGCTGATGGTTGCCCAATCTGGTGAACAGTCAACGGCCCAGCGTAATGGACTGG
>CANGRU010000163.1 GCA_947456315.1 Beijerinckiaceae bacterium
AAGATTGTTTGTGCCCTTGCCGCAGCTCCATACGTATAGACCACGAATAATGATTTGTAGGTCATGATCAGAAGCAGAGTTTGCGCAAAGACGGAAAGTCTTTTGCGGGACATCTCGGCGCACATCATCAAAAAAATGAGAAATATAGAATATCCGATCAAAGCCCGTGCTTGAAACACAGGGGACTTCAAGAAAATCAAAATGCCTACATTTGAAAGTGTCAGACTGCCGATACATGCCATCAAGGCGAAGACAATCAGAACTTTTTGACGCAGTGTGTGACGCCTCGATACGGCATCAAAGAAGGCCATGGCTATGCATGCAGCAAAGCCGAAATAGAGCAGTTTGAAGTCGCCTAAATCTGTAAAAATGATCTCGTAGTAACGATGCAGATTCTGAGCGACCACGTCTAAACTATCGACAGAAATTGATAAAAGCTCGCTATGTTCGTCTGCGTATCCGCCTTTGGGCGGATACCAGCGCAAGACAACACCAAGGTAGAGGGCAATAGCTGCTCCACATTTTACAATATTGTGGAGGATCAATTTTTTTGTGCCAGATCTGTCCGACACAAGTTCTTTGAACACCAGAAGGGTGGTCGCGGCGATAAAGACGTTGAATGAGCTTTGGTAGAGACACAAGCCGCAAGCGAGAAGCGCAGCACCACCGCACATATCTAAAATTCGGTTTTTGCAATGCAGGGCAGCAGTCATCGCGCAAAAGATGCTGAGTGACATGCTGATGCTGTCAAAGCGGTAAGCAAAGTTTTCGATGGCAAACGGGCTTGCTATCAGCGGGAAGACCGTCAATGTTTTAAAAAAGTCGACACGTCCATCATAGAGCTTCAGCAGGTACATATAACCTACGAGGATGAGCACCAGGGCTGACAGGAGTTGGAACAAATATCCTGTATCAACCAGACCTTGGCCAGGTAAATTTGCAGAGCTCCAAGGGAGCTGGAAATTCAGCAACAACAAAATCCAGTTGCTCAGCGGGCGGCCAACCAATTCCCAAGCCGTAAAGCCTGAAATGCTCCTGCCGAGATCATCGATGTGATAACGGTCGGACAAGATGATGGGTGTCACATATACAAGGCTCAAGGCCAGTAGAAACAATATGTGCCCGTTTGGCTTGAATGCGCTCAAATCAAAATCATACAGAGATGCCATTTTCTGCGTCCATCCGCGTTTGTCAGATGGTTTGAATTGTCCGGTGGCAATTGTGTCCTGATTGGTCTTCATCTAGCCTCGGTGAGCTTCTGCAGAATTATGTCGAACGAATGAAGATTTTTAGTCTTGAGCTGACTGATGGATAGCCAGTCCGGCTGTTATAGACAAATTGCATTTTCATCAATCGCATCAGCAAATATAGAGGCGAAATTCGGCAAGTCAGGCCGCCTTTCTTGCTCCACGCCAAGCGACATATTTCGCCTGAGAATTCCTGTTTGGCTGTGTGTATCAGCTTGGGGACGTTCTAGCGCGCGACCGTCAGCTCGATCACGTCATAGCCAAGGGCCGGGTTGAAATCCTCCGGCTCTTTATACAGCGCTTGCACTTTCATGCCTGTGCGCAATTGCGTGCGATCCGCAGCGCCTTCGATATTCGTGTCAGATGTAATGCGTAGACGCACATCTTTTCCCTCAGATGTTTTGAGGGTGAGGTTGCGGCCTGCTTCCATCACGCCGGCCAATTCGCCTGTCGAGTTGAGCTCTTTCACCGTCACGATGATCGGCCCTTGGCCCGACAATTCGCGATGGATGGTCTCTGTCATCCAGTCGAAATGTGAAGCGCGGTCCCAATCTTTGAATTCGTTCATGTGAAAATTGCGGATGATGTCAGGCAGCGCCATGCCTGTGGCCATCATGAGGCGCACTTTCTGGCGGGCGAGCAAAACGTAATCGACCATGACTTGCAGATCGCTGACAGTGCTCAGCGGCCCATGCGAGGGAACCACCACCCGCGGCTTCAAAGCAAGCAGGGCTTCCAATTGCTTGAGCATGGTGATGGTGGTGCCATGGCTATAGTCGGGGCGGATATCCGGATGGCGATCTTTATAGGCGGCGAAGGAGCCGTGCAGCACACCCGATTGCGGCAGCCAGACAGCCACGTCGCCAGAATTATATTCATCGGGAACATAGATGAGTTCGATGCGCTTGCCGCCAAGATTGAGTGTCATGTGATCAGGAAAGCTCACGACCATATCGATGGGCGACAGACCTTCGAGTGCTGCCGTGCGCTCGGGGAAACGCTTGCGCCAGGATTTGATCTGGTAGGGCTTCATCGCCGCAATTTCTTTGGCGACTTTGTCATGGACGATGACCGTGGCCGGCATGAAATAGGGCGAGCCACCGAAATGATCGCCATGATATTGTGTGATCACCACCCAGCGCACGGGTTTGTCGGTGACAGATTTGATCTTCTCTCCAATGTCGCGTGTGTCGGGCTGGCTATTGCCTGTATCGACCAGCACAACACCTTGGTTGGTGACGATGACCATGGCATTGGCATCGTTGCGCTTGCCGACATAGGCATAGACATCATCGGCCAGTTTGACGAACTCGGCCTTTTCGCCCGTCATGGCTGAAGCATATGTGCACCAGACCAGCATGACCAAACAGCTCAAACGGCTCATCCAAGACGGGTGCATTTTTATCCTCATGCTCTCAAAAGTCTTCGAGCTATTCATTGCATCGATAGTTTTCGCAGGCGCGTTATGACATCGCTTGGCATGGCATAGACGCGCTCGATCAATTGCTGCACCTCTTCGCCGCTGCGTGGCGCATTGATGTCGAGCGCCTGTCGCTGGGCGTCGGCTTGGAAAGCGGGGTCAGCAAAAATGGCCATCATGGCTTTTTGCATAGCTTGCGCGCGATCTTTGGGCACGTCGGGGGGCAACAGGAAGGGGCGGCCCAAGGCCAGAGGCGCCGAGGCTGCTTCGAGCAGCAATCTGTCTTCGGGCTTGGTCACCAGATCCATCACGAAGGGCGTGTCTGGCAGGCCCTTTTCCTTGATCGCGCCCCATTGCAGGAGGAATTGCGCTTTCTTCTCGCTGATCCATTGTGGGCGCAAAGCCTGCACGGCGCTCCACAAAATACAGGCATGTCCATCGACCTCACGTTTCTCCACCGCCAGCAGCGCGTTGGCCATGCCGGTATAGCCCACAATCGGGCGTGCCTTGATGCCCAATAATTCGCTCATCAAGCGGGCAGACACACTTGGGTTCGAATTCACGCCGGTTGAAGCCACCGTGATCTCTTTGCTGCGCAAATCTTGATAGGTTTTGACACCCGTTTCAGACCAGACAGTGAACACACATGTCTCTGTGCTGGGCGTGCCAAGCCAGATGAATTTGCGCGCGTCAAAGGTCGCCTCTTTGACACCCAGCATCGGCTCGAACGGGATGTTGCCCTGCAAGCCACCCATCACTGTGCCATCACGCGCTGCTGTGCTGTAGAGCTGGTTGGCGGCCGTGATGCCACCAGCTCCCGGCTGGTTTTTGATGACGAAATTGGGTTGGCCGGGCAGATATTTTGGCAAATAGGTCGCCAGCGTGCGGCTCATAATGTCGTAACTGCCGCCAGCGGCAGAAGACACCATGAAGCTCACCGTTTTACCGCGATAAAACTCTTCGACGGTCTGCGATTGCGCAGACGAGCTGAGTGGTAGGCTCGAAGCTGACAGACAAAGAAAAGCAATGACTTGGTGACGTATCATGATTTTGCCTTTCCCTTTGCGTATGCGTGTGAAAGGCAGAGGCCTATTGTGGAACCATGATCATGCCGCCGTTCATAGCAACCGCCTGGCCCGTCATGTAGGATGCATCTGCGCTGAACAAAAAGGCCGCCAGTCCCGCCATATCTTCCGGATAGCCGACGCGACCCAGTGGTATGCGCTGTTTGCCCCGCTCGATCAGCTCTTCCGGCGTGGTGTTTTCCAAAGGCTGTGCGGTGAAGGACACGCCGGGGATAATCGTATTGGCGCGAATATTATGTTTGGCCCATTCCATCGCGACCGTTTTGCTGAGCGAAAGAATGGCGGCTTTCGAACAGGCATAATTGGCGCCGTTCACAGCGCCTTCGAGTGCACGGCCGGAGGCAATGTTGATGATGACGCCGCGTTTGTTGGCGATCATTGCAGGGCCGAAGGCGTGAATGATGTGGAAGGGTGCGGTGATATTGACTTGCATCGTGCGCGCAAAAGTGTCGACGCTCATCTTTTCGACGCTGGCACGCGGATAGATGCTGGCATTGTTGATAATGCCATAAGGCGTGCCGTAGCTTTTGAGGCTGGCCTCGATCGCCTGATCAATGGAGGCGCTGGATGACAGATCGACTTTGAAAAAAGTCGCTTCACCACCGGCCTCACGCACGTGTCGTTCCGTCTCGCGGCCCGACTCTTCATTGAGCTCCCAGATGGAAATGCGCGCGCCCATGCGTGCCAGACGTTTGCTAAAGGCGCGCCCAAAGCCGCCACCGCCACCCGTGATGACAATATGATCGCCCGAGCGCAGGCCATCGCGCGCAATGCCGTCTTCGTACATATCCCCTCCCAGTGGACCTTGGCTTTTTAGCCTTTGTCCTATTTGTGCTTATTGTTTCAAAAATTATCAGGACTGGGATTTGCCTTGGCAAGCTAGTCTAAAGTTTTGAGGGTCTTGCGGGTATATGCTGCGCCGCACACGCCTTCCGCATGCTCGTGACTTGCGCGGCGTTGCGAAGCTGGTCAAATTATAAGCAGTTTCGGAGAGCAAAATTGCACCTGAGCACATCAGGGCAAGGGGGGAAGATGAAACGTGTGATGAAAACAGCTGCGCTTTTGGGTGCGGGCTTGATCGGTCTGGTGACGTCTGATTTGGCGCAGGCCCAAGCGCCTGCATGGCCAACCAAGCCCGTGAAATTTGTTGTTCCCTTTGCTCCGGGTGCCGGCGCTG
>CANGRU010000164.1 GCA_947456315.1 Beijerinckiaceae bacterium
AGCGCCCGCTCGATCTCGTGGAGATGTCTGGCCGCATCAAGTGGTTTGATGTTTCCAAAGGCTATGGCTTCATCGTGCCTGACGATGGTGGTGCCGATGTGCTTTTGCATGTCACAGCACTGCGCCGCGATGGTTTCCAGACCGCACCCGAAGGGGCGCGCGTGGTGGTGGAAGTCCATGCTCGCTCCAAAGGCTTGCAGGTTTTCCGTGTCATGACACTGGATGAATCCACCGCGACACATCCTTCGCAATTGCCGGCCGCCCGCACCCATGTGCAGGTGACCCCGCAAAGCGGTTTTGAAATCGTTATTGTGAAATGGTTCAACCGCGTGCGCGGCTTCGGCTTTGTCACCCGCGGCGAAGGCACCGAGGATATTTTCATCCATATGGAAACGCTGCGCCGTTTCGGCATTATGGATCTGAAGCCGGGTGACGGCCTGTTGGTGCGCTTCGGCAATGGCCCCAAGGGGCTGATGGCGGCAGAAATTCGCCCGCTCGAGACCAATCTCCCCATCTCGCACTAGGCTTCGATGCCGGTGCATCTCGCCATGACAACGGTCCTGATATAGCCTTCGGCCATCAGGACCGATGAGGTTTTTCATGTCTGCACGTCATTTCCTTCTGGCTTTTCTGCTGTTTCTGAGCCCGTTGGCGCAAGCGCAGGAGGCGGCGCTCGAGCCTTTGGAGATCACCACCGGTTCCGGCACGCATCGGTTTTCGATCGAGGTGATGCGCACCGATGAGCAGCGGGCGCGGGGTCTCATGTACCGTCGCTATATGGCGCCGGATCGCGGCATGCTCTTCGACTTCAAGCGTGAAGCGCCGGTGGCGATGTGGATGAAGAACACCTATCTGTCGCTCGACATGGTGTTCATCGATAAGGCCGGACACGTCGTCAATGTCGCTGAAAATACCGAGCCCTTGTCGGAGCGCATCATTCCCTCGGCGGGGCCTGTGGTCGCAGTCTTGGAGCTGAATGCCGGAACGGCCCAGCGCATCGGCCTCAAGAATGGCGATCAGCTGCGCCATTCTTTGTTCAAGTAACCTCATACTTTCTTCTACCACCCACTCAGCAGACGTAACGTAAGCCAAAGCTAATTGCTTGAGGTTTAGGACGAATCGTCTCAAGCTAAATCAGTTGCTTTTGGTGCTGACGAGTTGACGCGTGCCTGGTTTGGCCTTCGGGGCCGAGGTAGGGCGGAATCTGCAGGGCCATGGTGAAGACCAAACAGCAAATTTTACCCACGCCAGGACGGGCGACGCGCTTCCTAGTGCTCACCTTTTGTCTGGCGCCGGTGCTTGTTCCGCTGGTCGCCATTGTCGCGGTTTTGATGGAACGCCATTCGGTCAGCGCGAACCTTTCTCTGGCATCTGCTCTTTCATCCTCGGCGCAGGCCGCTGCGCCCGATGTTCAGCCGCGCGATCCATTCACGTCAGCGGTCTTTGCTGAACCCGCCTTGGCCCCTCCGGTCGTTGTCACATCCGGAGAGACGATCTTGCCGCAAACGCCAACCGTGGCGGGGACGCATGTCTTGCGACAGGCCATGGAGCGGGCGAGCGCGCCTTTGGCCGCCGGTCAGTTCAGTGGCCTTCCTGAAGCGCCCGTGGTCCGTATGGCACGGGACCGGTTGGATATTGTGGTGCCACTCCAGGATATGGAGCTTTATGATCTGGTTCTGCGACCGAGCCGGATTGAGTGAGGCCTGACTTGCACGCCCAGCCGCCAGCTTGAGCGGAACCATATCGCTCCAGAGGCGTTAGGAGCACATCTTGTCATTTTCGCGAGTGCGCAGAATGGAAGTTTCAGTGAAACTCAGGGGCGCGGCCGGGCTGGTTTGCGGGCTGGCTCTATTGGCGACCTCGCCGGTGTGGGCCCAAGGGCGCCCGGATAGTTTGCGGATGAGCTGTGAGGCGACCCGAGGGCTGGTCTCGACGCGTGGGGCCATCGTCATCGGCACGGGGGCTGATCTTTACGACCGTTTTGTCGCCACACAGGCATTTTGCCAGCCTGACGAGATGACCGATCCGGTCTGGTTACCCACAGCCGACCAGAGACAATGCTTCATCGGCTACCGTTGTAAGCGGATAGATTATGAAATTGCACGGTAGGACGCGACAGAGGCCGACTCCTGTGCTATTGCGACCGCCAGTCGGGGCATAGCGCAGTCTGGTAGCGCATCTGCTTTGGGAGCAGAGGGTCGCAAGTTCGAATCTTGCTGCCCCGACCATTTTAGCCCGTAGGACCGCCCGCTTGGCAGAATCCCGCGCTCGGGCTAGGACTGGGCCAGCAAAAGCCCACGCTCGAGAGTTCCATCCCATGACGGCACGTATTTCCCGCCCCGCCAAAAGCGCCACCCAGTCGGGCGCTGCGCGCACCAAAGTCTGGCTGCTGGAATATGCGCCCAGCGAGCGCCAGATCGAGCCGCTGATGGGCTGGACCAGTTCCTCTGACACGCAGCCCCAAGTGAAGCTCTGGTTTGCCACCCGCGATGAAGCCGTGGCCTATGCGGAGCGCGCCGGCATTGCCTATCGTGTCGAAGAACCCAAAGACGCCGTGCGTCGCACGATGTCCTATTCGGATAATTTCAAAACAAACCGCATCGGTCAGTGGACACATTGATCGCGGCCTGAAGCAAAGCACGGCTTTGCATCCCGGCCCCATAGCTCAGCTGGATTAGAGCAGCCGCCTTCTAAGCGGCAGGTCGTTGGTTCGAGTCCAACTGGGGTCGCCATTCACCTTAATACAAGCGCATTGTGTCACGAATCATCCGAGCGGGGCGCTTTGCGCGCCGATCTTTTCTTGGGCCTCTGTCGGTTGCCTCCCGCGCGCTGCGCAAGAGCAGGCTTTCTGTGGACAACCTTGGCGGCGTTTCGGGTCACAGCAGTCTGTGTGTGGTTGTGAAGATGCGTGCCACCACACCGCCCGAGCGCTTTCGATAAAGGCCGAAGCGGCGCGCCACGAACTACCGCTGTGATCGCTACATGATTGCTAAGATCAAGTTTCATAAAACGATTTCATAAAATAATTTTTATAGATCCGTCCCGATTGCACCAGCATCAGCAAAAGCAGTGTCGTGCACACGATGGGGTGGGCCTGCCAAACGGGCCTCATTCCGGCCTGTTTTGGTGCGCTCTGCGTGTCACATGACGACCTTGTCCTTGCAACAAATCTGTTGGCACAGATGGCATGTTGTTTTTTGATACGTCTCGCTGTTTTGACTGTTTGGCGTTTTGTATTTTTGATTTTTTGAGGGGGCGTCGTGGTTGCTCATCTTTTGAAACCTGCATCGGCTGATCGGGCGAGCGATTTGGGCGATCAGTTGCGTCTCATGACAGAGGCCAAGCGCGCTGAAGCGCGGTCATCCATTTCTGATCGCGAGCTTCAGCAGACCACGGATATTGTCTCGCGTGCGGCCGATACGATTTCGGAAATGTTGCGCCGGAACAAAATCATCGAGACAGAAGCCCGCAAGCAGATTGATCATTTCAAACAGGAAGCTGATAGCGCACACCTGCGCTGTGCAGAATTGCAGGCCAAGGTCGACTCGCTGCAATCGCGCATGGATGAAATGGCGACCGAGTTTCAGGGGCGTGTGCTGGAATTGCAGGGCAAGCTCACTGCCTGCCGTGCCGATCTCGACAACAAGACACGCGATGCTGATCTGGCGCGCCAATGGCTTGTTTATCTCTCGACCGAGATCATGGAGCGTTTGGGGGATGCGCCCAATAAGCTCGATGAATTGGCACGCCAGACGCGCGCCAATTTTGCGCCCGACCTCTGATTGACGCGTCAGCGCAGGATCAGCACTCGGAACATCTGGATGATTTAGGCGTTCACGGCGGTGAAGGCATTGACCAGAGCGTCTGCCATAGCTGCACCGCTATCGAAGGCTGCTTCGACGCGAGCGCCCAGACACCAGTCGCCGCAAGCCCCGAACAATTGCGTGCGATCAAACAGGCAGGGCTGGCCGACGGCTTCTTCCACCAAGGCATAGCGCCAGCGATGGGCTGTCGCATACAGCGGCTCGGCATGAATGCCGGTGAGGGCGCGGAAATGCGCGAGCAGTGGTTCGATCAGGGCCTGTGGATCATCGTTCAGATGCAGCCGTGACCAATCGGGGCGGGCATGAACGACCCAGGTCTGGGCATTGTTCGGGCGGCCGGGCTTGCTGGCATTGCGGGCAATCCAGGCGATGGTGGAGTCGTCCGGTCGCAACCAATCTTCACCACCGCGTGTCTCGGGTTCAAAGGCCAGCATGAGGGCGATGCAAGGTGCATAGCGGGCTTGCGCGAGCTCCGGCATATCGATGCCGGCCGATCTTGCCAGCGGAATGGCTTGCGGGGCAGGGATCGCACTGATGAGGGCGTCATAGCTGCCATTGCCGGGTGCGGCGATCAGGCCATTTTCATCCTCGACACGCCAGCCCTTCGGGCCGCGCTCAAGATCACTGACGTCAGCGCCAGTGATGCAGGTAAAGCCTTCTGCCATGGCGCGGGCAGGGGCCGTCATGCCCGGGGTGCCCACATAGGAGCCGGGACACCATTCGGCGACCAGGCCCTGTTCCTGCCATGTGGTCACCTGACGGAAGAAGTCAGCCCCGCGGGCGGTGAAATATTGGGCGCCATGGTCGAATTGGAAGTCGCCAGCACGGCGGGTGGCCATGCGGCCGCCAAATCCCCGGCTTTTGTCAAACAGCGTCACGCCAAAGCCGCGCGCGTGCAATCGGCTGGCGGCGGTAAGGCCCGCCATTCCTGCTCCGATGATGGCCACTGTGCGCATGGTTCTGCTCCGCTTCTCCTGCCGCTTACGGGCGGGGAGGCCTGCTAGACCAGAGCGGACCCAAGTGATTGTTGGGCGGGCCCGAGATCGCTATGATGGGGTCACGAGCTGCCCTTCAAGAGGCGGCATTGGG
>CANGRU010000165.1 GCA_947456315.1 Beijerinckiaceae bacterium
GAAATTCTACACGACAGCCGCCGCCGGCGAGCCGGGTGGTGACACATGGGGCGATGTGCCAACCGAAAAACGCGCTGCCAGTTCATGGGGGTTGCCGGGCTCTTATGATCCTGCGCGCAAAGCTTTGTTCTGGTCGATTGCCAATCCCAAGCCTTATACGCGCCTCAAGCGTCACGGCTCCGCGGCCGGCGTTTCTGACAAAGCGCCTGCGGATCTTTATAGCAATTCGACAGTGTCGCTCGATGTCGAGACGGGCAAGCTGAAATGGTATTATCAGCATTTGCCGGGTGATGATTGGGATACCGACCACATTCATGAGCGCACACTCGTGCGCACGCGCATCGCGCCTGATCCGAAATTCGTGAAGTGGATTAATCCCAAGATCAAATCCGGCGAGGAGCGCAATGTTGTGATCGCCGTGTCCGAGGGCGGTGGCATTTGGGCTCTGGATCAAACCACAGGTGAGTTCCTGTGGGCGACGCCGTGGCCGCTCGATGTGCCCAATTTCCAGATTTCGAAAATCGACGTCGAAACCGGTCGCACCTACATCAATTATGACGCCGTGTTCAAAAAAGATGGCGATAAAACGCTGACCTGTTTTTTCAACATTCGCAGCTATTGGTCGACAGCCTATTCGCCGCTGACCAACTCGCTTTATATTCCCTACAATGATGCCTGTATGGAGGGTACAGCGCTCACCGAAAATGCGATTGGCTTTAGCAAACGCAATGGTGTGATGCGCCCAGGCATTGATCCGAATGCTTTTCTGGGCATTTCCAAAGTTGATCTCAGCACGGGTGAAATCAAGCGGATCCATTCGCAGGCTGCACCCGGCAATGGCTCGGCATTGGTCACGGGTGGTGGGGTTCTCTTCTGGGGTGACATGAACCGTCGGTTCCATGCACTCGATGCCAATGACGGCAAAATGCTCTGGGAAGTGCCGCTGGGCGGTATGATTGAAACGAGCACCATCACCTATGCCGTGAATGGTCGCCAATATGTTGCGGTGATGACGGGTGATGGCCAATCAGGTTCTGGTGGCCCGCTCGGCATGGCCAAAACCTTCAAGCCGCCGCGTGGACAAAATGCTGTCTACGTCTTCGCTTTGCCGCAGGTGAAATAGGCCTCACCTGTCGTGAGGCTGTATATGCTTTGGGCTTGATCTGGTTGGCGGTTAGCTGCCAACCAGCTGCTCAAGGCTCATGGCGATGGAGAAAAGGCGCGCATCTTCTCCACTCGGACAGGAGAGCATCAGTCCTGTGGGGGCATGGGGCAGTTTGGTCATCGGAATGGAGATGGCGCAGCCATCGAGGAAGTTGATGACGGCGGGATTACGCAGCATCAACATGTTGAGGCGCGTGAAATCTTCATCTTTGTCGAAGGCCGAAATCAGCGGTGCGATCATCGGCACTGTCGGGTAGGCCATACAGTCAAAATCTGCCATCCGGCTTTCAAAGCCATGAATGATTGCGGCGCGGGTGCGAGTGAGCTCGATATAATCGAGCGCGCTTTGCTCATGTCCCCGCTGGATGCGGGACAGCACACGCGTGTCATAAAGCTGCGCGCTGGTTTCAATGAGGGCCCGATGGGTTGCCAGGCTTTCGGGTGCAGCAAAGCCGCCTTTGGCATTGGCAGCGGGAATGGCATCGATCTCAGGGCAGGCAATTTCCGAAATTAAAGCGCCGGCATCTGTGAGCTTGCGCAGCGTGGTGGCAAAAGCCTCTGACACAGCTTTGTCCAGATCATTCAGGACGAATGATTTGGGCACAGCAATGCGCAGACCTTTGATGACGCGCTTCTGAGGCGCGCTTGGTGCCTCGCCTGCCAGAATGGCATCCAGCGTTGCGCAGCAGGCCACAGTGCGTGCGAGCGGGCCGATGGAATCAAGCGTGGTGGACAAAGGAAAGGCGCCATCGGTTGGCACGCGCCGCGCTGTGGGTTTGTAGCCGACAATCCCGTTGAGCGCTGCAGGAATGCGGCATGAGCCACCTGTGTCTGTTCCCAATGCGCCGTGCGCCATGCCATCGGTGATGGAGATGGCGGCCCCCGACGAAGAGCCGCCCGGCACACGCGCCTGTGCGCGCTCGAACACATTTTTGGGCGTGCCGTAATGAGGATTGATGCCGATGCCTGAAAAGGCAAACTCGGTCATATTGGTGCGGCCCATCACAACAAAGCCCGCAGCCTTCAACCGTGCAACGGCTGTTGCATCATGCTTGGCGGGTGCGGCATCTTTCAGCACCAAAGAGCCCGCACGCGTCACTTCGCCTGTCATGTCAAACAGGTCTTTGATCGACACCGGAATGCCCGCGTAAGGTGAAGGTGCTTTGCCTTGCTTACGCAGTTGGTCCATCGTGCGCGCTGCCTCACGCGCCGTTTGATGCGCCACGCTCACGAAAGCATGGGAGCCTTCGCCATCGACCTTGTCGATCTGCGCCAGACATTCTTCAACCAGACGTTCGCTTGTTGTTGTGCCTTTGGCGAGATTTTGCGCGAGTTGTTCGAGCGTGGGGCCGTTCATCGCGTCACACCGGATCGTAATAATGGATTTCCAGCAGGATGCAGCCCTTGTCCGAGCGGAAGGGGCCGTGGAAGGCGCCAGGTGGGCGGCAGGCATAGGTGAAGGGCGAGAAGCTCTTGCCACCTTTGCCTTGTTCGTCATTGCCAACTGTCAGGTCGCCGGTGACAAGAAAGACTTCTTCCCAATATTCATGGACGAAGGGCTTTGTGGTGTAGACGCCCGGATCAAAGCGCAGCAAGCGCGTGCGGCTGCCTTTTTTATTCACTTCGTCCAATGCGCCGGAGAGAATCTTCTGCTGGATGCCTGTGGGATAGCCAGCAGGCACTTCCCAGCCGCTCGCCATATCGAGCGTGTGAAATTCATCATGGAGTTTGTTGATCGCCATTGTGTCCTCAGCTGTTCCAGAGGTGAGCAAATTGCGTGGCCACGACATCTTCATAAGCAGGATTGCCCTGAAGAATGCCGACCTCGCGTGCGAATTGATTCATGCCTGTCACAAATTCGGGTGAGATGCGCGCATCATAATAGGGCAGGTCGCGCACGATCAGCTGTTCGATGAGCTCTGCCTCTTGCGCCGGGAACAGCGCACGGCCGGCTTTGGTTGCCAGAGAGACGTCAGCCTTCAGAGCCTTCTGCGTTGCGACGATGGCGCGCACGGCCGCTGCCGCAATCTCGGGCTCTTTCGCAATGATGGCATCGGATGTGGCAATGCTTGCCATTGTGTAATTGAAGCAGCCTTTGGGTCCATCGCCACGACGAATATCGAGAACGAACTTGCCGACGCCACGCGTCACGGCCACTTCCGTGCCCATGCCATTGGCCCAGAAGCCGTCGATCTTGCCCTCTTCAAGAGCCTTGGCAGCCGTCAGTCCGAAATTGACGGGGCCTGTGCCCGGAGCAGCGCCCGGCACAGGGGCGATGCGGATCTGGTCGCGCTCCAGATCATAACCGGCATTGATGAGCAGGCGTTGCAGACCCATGTTGACCCATGGCGCGGCACCAATGTTACGACCTTTGACAATATCAAGATCGCCACGTTGCGGATTGAGATCGGCCCGCATGACAAGGAACCAATACATACCCTGTGCTTGTGCGCACAGAAGTTTGGCGCCTTTCCATTCCGGAAAGGCTGCGAGTGCGGAATGGGCCGATCCGCCGACGAAATCAATCGTCCCGTCACGCAGTGCCGCATAGCATTTATCGACCGGAAAGATGAGCCCGAGGTCTACATCGAGCCCTTCTTTTTGAAAGAAACCCAATTCAACGGCGGCAGCCGCTGGAAAGTAAGAATTGGAGATCAGGTCAGGGACCGCGATTTTCAATTTGCGTGACATTATCAGCCCTCGTCGCGGCCGGAGAGTTCAACTTGCCAAGGCGCAACCTTGCGTTCGACAAATCCGACAAAGGAATTCAGCATGGTGGCGAGCACCATGAGGACAATGACGGGAACGAACATTTTGGCCGTATCAAACGCATTGGCCGCATTGATGATGATGGCGCCCAAGCCTGAAATGGCGGTGAAAAATTCCGCAATCACCATGGCCACAACACCGCGCCCGACAGCCAGTTTGATGCCGGCCATAATATAGGGAATGGTGGCAGGCAGCACGATGCGGCGCAGGATCGTGAAGTCGGAGGCGACAAAACTCTTGCCGACTTCGATCAGCGTTTTGGGAACCGCGCGCACGCCAAGCCATGTGTTGATGATGATCGGAAACACCGCCATCAGAAAGACCACGCAGGCTTTCACGGCAAAGCCAAGGCCCATCCACAAGACCAGCAGCGGCACGAGCGCCACCAGCGGCATGGCATAGGCGCCGGTGATAAAGACACCGATGGCCGCTTCAAGAATGCGCGAACGCCCGATGATGAGGCCAAGCGGCACGCCGATCAGCACCGACAGGCCATAGCCGACCACAAAGGCTTTGAGGCTCTGGGTGAGGGCGGCCAGCAATTGTCCGTTTTTCACCAGCACCCAGAAAGCAGCTGCAATGGCGGAAGGATAGGACCCGAAAATCGGGTTCACATCGCGGCCGAACAACTCCCAAGCTACAATGACAAGCGTCACGGACATGCAGGTAATGGCCCATTTGGGCATTTCCCGTTTCAGCTTGGGGGCGTCTTCGGTGGCGGAGATCTGTGTCATTGAATCGCTCCGGGTCATCAATGCACCGCCTCTGCGCTATGCAGCGCTTTCCAGACTTTGTAGCGGGCGGCTGCGAAATCAGCCGTGCCGCGCAATGCGCCAAGCTCGCCGCGAGGGCGGGGCAATGTCACGTCGATGATTTCCTGAATCGAGCCAGCACGCATGACAATGATGCGATCAGCCAGAAGCACAGCTTCATCGAGATCATGTGTCACGAAA
>CANGRU010000166.1 GCA_947456315.1 Beijerinckiaceae bacterium
AAGGTCGCCAATCCGGTCGTCGAAATGGACGGCGATGAAATGACCCGCATCATCTGGCAGCTCATCAAAGACAAGCTGATCCACCCCTATCTCGATCTCGACCTGAAATATTATGATCTCTCGGTCGAACACCGCGACGCCACCAATGACCAGGTGACGATCGACTCCGCCGAAGCCACCAAAAAATATGGCGTCGCCGTGAAATGCGCGACCATCACGCCCGACGAAGCCCGCGTGAAGGAATTCAATCTGAAGGAAATGTGGAAGTCGCCCAACGGCACGATCCGCAACATTCTCGGCGGCGTGATTTTCCGCGAGCCGATCATCTGCAAAAACGTGCCGCGCCTCGTGCCCGGCTGGACCCAGCCTTTCGTGATCGGCCGCCATGCCTATGGTGACCAGTATCGCGCGACCGATTTCAAAGTGCCCGGCAAAGGCCGCCTGACGATCAAGTTCGAAGGCGATGATGGCACAGTGATCGAGAAGGAAGTCTTCAAGTTCCCGGCCGCCGGCGTCGCCATGTCGATGTACAATCTCGACGAGTCGATCCGTGACTTCGCCCGCGCATCGTTCAACTACGGCATTGCCCGCAAATATCCGGTCTATCTGTCGACCAAGAACACGATTTTGAAGGCCTATGACGGCCGCTTCAAGGATCTGTTCCAGGAAGTCTTCGACGCTGAATTCGCGTCGCAGTTCAAGACACTCGGCCTCACTTACGAGCACCGCCTGATCGACGACATGGTCGCCTCCTGCCTGAAGTGGTCGGGCGGTTATGTCTGGGCCTGTAAGAACTATGACGGCGACGTGCAGTCGGATACGGCGGCTCAGGGCTTCGGCTCGCTCGGCCTCATGACCTCCGTGCTGATGACGCCCGATGGCCAGACCGTGGAAGCCGAAGCCGCACATGGCACGGTGACACGCCACTATCGCGAACATCAGAAGGGCAAGGAAACCTCGACCAATTCCATGGCCTCGATCTTTGCCTGGACCCGTGGCCTTGCGCACCGCGCCAAGCTCGACAAGAACGACGAGCTGATGAAGTTCTCGCTGACACTGGAAAAGGTCTGCGTGGACACAGTCGAAGCCGGCTTCATGACCAAGGATCTGGCGCTGCTGGTCGGCGCCGAGCAGAAGTGGCTCTCGACCACGGGCTTCCTCGACAAGATCGACGAGAACCTCAAGAAGGCCATGGGCCACTAAGCCGTCAGCTTTTGATGCATTTTCAAAGGGCGGCCTGCGGGTCGCCCTTTTTTATTGCCTGTTATCTGGCCTGTTACCTGACCGATTCGTCTTGTTCCGGCAGAAAACAAGGGCGATCCGGGCGCCGGCCGAGTTTGTCCGTTTGCCCAGAAATGACCGAAAACCAAGACTTTTTCAGCACTTAGCCACCATTATACTGTCCTGTTTACATCTCTTCCCAGCGTCATTGTGTCGTCATGCGCACCCCGATATAAGAGCGGCGAATTGGATCAGGTCAGGAGTCCTGAGGCATGGCGAGTGCGAGTATGATCGACGAGGCCTATCAGCCGTCCGATGACGAGCCGTTCATGAATGAGCGGCAGCGTGACTATTTCCGTCGCAAGCTGTTGCAATGGAAGGACGAGATCTTGCGCGAAGCGCGCGAGACCATTGCCACGCTGCAGAACGAAAACGAAAACCATCCCGACATTGCCGACCGCGCCTCTTCGGAAAGCGATCGCGCCATCGAGCTGCGGGCGCGTGATCGCCAGCGCAAACTGATTTCCAAAATCGATGCTGCCTTGGCGCGCATTGAAGATGGCACCTACGGCTATTGCGAAGAGACAGGCGAGCCGATTGCGCTCAAGCGCCTCGATGCCCGCCCGATTGCCACCCTCTCCGTCGAAGCACAGGAACGCCACGAGCGCCGCGAAAAAGTCTATCGCGACGATTGAGGCTCGAGCTTTGCGCCAAATTAAAAACGCGGCCTCCGAGCCGCGTTTTTTTGTTCCCGTAGTGATGTGAGAGCAGGGTCTTTATTCTTTCGGCTTCTCCGGCGCGCGACCCATCAGCCGTGTCATTTCTTCTTCCAGAAAATTGATATTCATCGACAGACGCTGCGGGTCTTTGGGCTTGGCCACAGCAACCGTGGGTGGCGCAACTTCGGGGGCCTTCTCGGGTGCCTTGACCATTGGTGCAGGCTCCACCGGAGCTGCAGACTTGCGCGGCATGGGTGACACGGACGGCATGGGCGGCATGGGCGCGGCGCGCGGCATGACGGGTTCAGGCGCCAGCTCGATAAAGGGCGTGGTGACCGGCGGTGCCAGAGGAGATGCCGGCGTTTCGCGACGCGGCTCCGACTGCGGGGTCGAAACGGGCGCTGATGCGGGGGCAGCTGCCGGGGCAACAAAAGCGGCTGTCCCCGCGGGGCGGGCGATCGCCTCTTCCACCACAAGATCATTCGGCCCGCCGATCATCAGGAGATGTTCGACATTGTCGCGACGAATGATCACAAGCTGGCGGTGGCGATCAAGTTCAAAGGCCTCAACAATGCCCAAACGTGAGGGACGGCCCGAATGACCCGCGGCCTTCAGCCGATCTCCGAAGACACGGAACAAGAGCCAGGCCACATAGGCCAGCACACCCAAACCAAGCAGCAAAAGCAGAAACGTGCCGATCTTGCCGTCAAACAGCGCCGTTAAGGTCATGAAATTCGTCCAAACTCACTCGCGGGTCCATCGGGGGCCCAATGCGCAGGACCCTATCATTTATTGCCGCAGAATTAACCCTGAGCGGAGGCAAATGGTTGAAAAGAAGTGAATAGTTCTCCCCAAACCGGCTCGGTGCTTGAACCTTGCGCACATCTTGCCCAGCCTGACTTGAATTGAGCGCGCGCGGGCGATTGCAAAGGGGGCGCACAACCCCCATCCTTCGCACGAATCGGCCCCCCTTGCCGGGGGCCAAACGGAACTGGATCAGGACGCAATAGAATGGTGAAACCGCCCGCCTCCGGCTCGCTCGACCGGACGGAACGCTCAGGCAGCCCCGGCCTCGTGCTGCTGCTGGCTGTGCTGCTGGTTGGCGCGGCGGCGGCGCTGTCTTTTGTCTCACCCGATGTCGCCGGACGGTTGACCATCGGCTTGCTGGCGCTTTTGTCGATCTGCGGCGTGATTGCGCTGTTTGCTTATGCCGCCGGATTTTTGCAGCACGCCGGACAATCGTCGCGCAATGATGTGACCAAGACGCTGGCGGACACAGCGCCCGATGGCCTGCTGGTAACACAGGCCAATGGCGAGATCATTTTTGCCAATGAAGCCTATATGGCTTTGTCAGGCGCGCAGGATGCTGCCGACCTCCGCTCCGTGGAGCGCTTGTTCTCGGGCTCGTCCGATGTGTCGGAAGCCGTCTATCGGCTGGCGCAAGCTGCGCGCGAAGGAAAAGCGGCCACCGAAGAATTGCGTCTCTCCCCGCCTCTCACAGGTGAAGGCACTGTCGGTTGGTATCGCATCCGCGTGCGCCCGCTGGAGCGCGAGGGTGCCGCGCGCGCCACGCTCTGGTCGGTGGCCGATGTCACACGCGAGCGCAAGCGGCATGAAAATGTTTTTCAGGAATTGCAGCACGCGATCGATTTTCTCGATCATGCGCCCGCCGGCTTTTTCTCCGCCGATGCCGATGGCGCTGTCACCTATATCAATGCCACGCTCGCCGCTTGGCTCGATTATGATCTGGCGCAAGTGGGCTCTGGCGGCTTGAAACTGTCTGATCTTGTCGCAGGCGATGGTGCAGCGCTTCTGTCTTCGACAGCGGGCGCGGCTGGCGAAGTGCGCACCGAACAATTCGATGTCGACTTGAAATGCCGCAACGGCCAGAGCTTGCCGGTGCGTCTGTTGCACCGCGTGGCCTTTGGTCATGACCGCACACCGGGTGCTTCGCGCACATTGGTGATCAATCGCGCTCCCGGTGAAGTGCCCGGTGAAGATTTGCGCGCTGCAGAAGTGCGCTTTGCGCGCTTCTTCAACCAGACACCCATGGCCATTGCCGCCGTTGATCATGCCGGACGCATCACCCGCGCCAATGCGGCTTTCGCCAAACTCTGCCCGCGTGCGCACGAGATGCGCGATATTTATTCCGGCGTGGCCGATCGCGACCATGATCAATTGCGCTCGGCCCTCGCTGCCGCTATGGCCGGCAAGAGCGAGATTGTGCCGGTGGACGCAGCCCTGATGGGCGACAAGCCGCAATCGGCGCGCTTCTTTGTGTCAACCGCAGAAGATATGGGCGATGGCACGCGCGCCAATATTTATGCGCTCGACACAACCGAACAGCGCGCATTGCAGGAAAACTTTGCGCAAGCCCAAAAGATGCAGGCCATTGGCCAGCTCGCAGGCGGCATCGCGCATGACTTCAACAATGTGCTGACCGCCATCATCGGCTATTCCGATCTGCTGCTGGCCAATCACAGGCCGACCGATCCGTCCTTCCAGGACATTATGCAGATCAAGCAGAATGCCAATCGCGCTGCCGCGCTGACCCGCCAATTGCTCGCCTTCTCGCGCCGCCAGACGCTGCGCCCGCAAGTGTTGCAGCTGGGCGATGTGCTGGCCGATCTGCAAATGCTGCTGCGCCGCCTCGTCGGCGAAAAGATCGAGCTTGATCTCAAACACGGCCGCGACCTGTGGCTGGTGAAGGCCGACCTCAACCAGTTTGAGCAGGTCATCGTCAATCTCGTCGTCAATGCACGCGATGCCATGGTCGATGGCGGACGCATTCAGGTGCGCACGCGCAATGTGACCTCCGCCGAATGCGCGCTCTTCCGCCAGCCCACACTGATCGCGGCTGATTATGTCGCCATTGAAGTCGAAGATAACGGCATCGGAATTC
>CANGRU010000167.1 GCA_947456315.1 Beijerinckiaceae bacterium
CGGGTCCATCTTGCTTTTCAAATTCTGGAAAGCACTGCGTGCCAGCAGATAACCAAGTTTGGTGAACAGATTGGCCTGCATGCCTTCTTTCAGAATGGTCGCCAATTGTTTGGCTGTGCCTTCTGCGGTCTTGAGTGCGATATTGCCGGTAAACCCTTCGGTCACCACAACATCGACCGTGCCTTTGCCGATGTCATCGCCTTCGACAAAGCCCTGATAGCGCAAAGAGGGAATCTTGCCCTCGCGCAAAATGCGCGATGCGGCTTTGACTTCTTCAATGCCTTTGATTTCTTCGACACCAACATTGAGCAGGCCGACACTGGGCGTCTCGATGTTGAGCACAATGCGCGCCATGGCAGAGCCCATGATCGCCAGATCAACCAGATGCTGCGCATCGGCACCGATCGTGGCACCGACATCGAGCACAATGGCGCGGCCGTGAATGGTGGGCCACATGCAGGCAATGGCGGGCCGCTCAATCCCCGCCATGGTGCGCAAGCACACCGTCGACATGGCCATCAGCGCGCCGGTATTGCCCGCCGAGACGGTGACATCCGCCTCGCCGTTTTTCACCGCTTCAATCGCCATCCACATGGAAGACGATTTGCGGGTGCGACGCAAAGCCTGACTCGGCTTGTCGTCCATCGCCACCGCCACATCGGTGTGAATGACTTTTGAACGTGCCATGAGTTCAGGATGCTGCGCGAGATAAGGCGCAAGCTTGGCCTCGTCACCGAAGAGCAAGAACTGAATATCGGGCCGGCTACTCAAAGCATGAGCAGCGCCGGGGATCACAACCGAGGGGCCATGATCGCCGCCCATGGCGTCGAGCGCGATCCTGACGGATTTGGACATGTAACCGGGGCTCCCTTGAGCAATCGGCCGGGGTCGGAAAGGTGGCGGACAATAGCCCCTTCAGGCCAGAAGGGAAACTGTCATCCGCACACTGGCCACAGGCTCAAGCGGCCCCTTCCGGACCACCCTGCCCCTTGAGGCGCGCGAGCACGGCAAAGGGGGATTCATCCTGCCCGGCCGAGGGATCCTCCGGACTGGCAAATTCAGCACCGGGCTTTTTGGGATATGGGTCGAGCGCCAGCGCCAGACTTTCCGCCAGCAAGGCTCCCAAATCGATCTTGCCGCCCTCCAGAAAGGGGTCCGGCGGGTCGGAGATGGGCTCTTGCGAGCCGGCGGCTTCCAGTCGGGACAGCTCTTCCCAAGCGGCCAGAACATAGGCTTCGGGCGCATAATCACGCTCGATCTTGTCCTTGATCTCCACGTCAAAGGGTTCCAGCGTCACAACACAGGTCTGGGTGACCCGTGCCGTCAATGTGCCGGTGACCCGGACCACAGGCCCACGCTTGGCAGCCGAGAGCGTGCCGCTGAGCGCCGCAACATCGGACAGGCCATAGGCCTGCGCCAGAGCCGCACATTCAGAGGCTGTGGCGTCAATCTCGATGCGCGTCTTGCCATCATCACGCAGATCATCCGCCTGAAATGGGCGGGGCATGACATCGAGACCAGCGGGAGGCGGCAGCACCGCGCGGGCGCGAGACAATTCCGGCTCATCTCCCTTGCGCGCCTTGGGGTTGACCTTGCCGCCCTTGCGGGCCGGCTTTTCGGGGGGAATGCGGGCCATTGTGTTCAGGCTCCCAGATCAGCGGGGTCAGGATAGCCGACCTTGCCGCTCAGAAAATGATCAAGATCATAAGTCGCGAGGCGGGCATCTATGGCCAAAGCATAGGCCGCCAGCCGTCCGGCCTCTGGAGAGGCGGCTCGCGCCTCATCGCCATAAACATTGCGCGCCAAAGCCAGCCGCAGGGCATTCTCATCTTGTGCTTGAAGCGCTGAAAAATAAGAAAAAGCCCGCCCTGCATAGCTTTCTGCGTGTTTCTTCATCTTTTTTGGCACCGTGACATCGCCCACACCCATTTCGCGTAGCGTTGCATCGAGGGCGCGGAAAATACCATCGGTCAGGTCCTGGGCCAGATCTGGGCCCGGAGCCGGCAACAGCTCGATCCGGCGCGTGGTCAGCGCTCCATGCAGAACGAGCATTTCAAAGCGCCCCTCGAACGTGTCAGGCACGCCATAGCCCAGATAAAGCGCGGGGTTGAGAACGCCTGCCATGATCTCGCCGTGAAGCTTGTCGATGAGAGGTTTGTTACTCTTGCGGCTGAAAAGGCCGAACATGATTGTGAGCTCCGACAGGTTGCAGGCTGAGCGAAGGCGTTGGTGCCCGGCTTTACTTGCTTTTCCTCAAGACGGGGGTTAGGCATCGGAGGATGCGGATGCAAGGAAAATTCCCGGAGCAATGGGTCTGATGAACGCTGTTTCCAACTTTGCTTGCGCCAAGCGGCGCCTCACGACCTCGGTCCGCCTCGCGGGCGCTTTGGCGCTGGCGCTCGGTCTGGGTGGTTGCCTTGGTTATGATGGCACAGTCCAGCATGGCTATATGCTCGATTCCAGAACGCTGGAGCAGGTCAAGGTCGGCGCCTCAGCCGAGCAGGTTCTGGCCACTTTGGGCACGCCCTCCACAACCTCCACAATCGGTGCCGAGGCTTGGTATTACATCACCCAGAAAACCGAACGCACGGTCCAGTTCATGGAACCCAAAATTGTCGACCAGCGCGTCGTGGCGGTCTATTTCAACAAGGGCAAGCGCGTTGAGCGCGTCGCCAATTACGGAATGGAAGACGGTCAGGTGATTGATTTCGTCAGCCGCACAACCCCGACAGGCGGAACAGAAGCAAGCTTCGTTCAGAATGCTCTGAAGGGCCTGCTACGCTTCTGAGGCTGGCCACGCCACACAGTTTCAAAAAGCCGATCCGCGAGGGTCGGCTTTTTTGTTTGGTCACCGCCACGCCTCCGGCCTAACCTCGCGGGATTATTCATTCAGCCGGGAACGGCAAAATGTCCTTTTCAAAACGTGCCAAATTTGGCACAATCGCCCGAAAGTTTCGATCAAAGAAGCTCGTCGCCCGCTTTTACGAGACTGCCGCCGGAACAAAACCTGTTCGCGAATGGATCTTGAGCCTGAGCCACGAGGAACGGCTGGAGATCGGCACAGACATTCAACGTGTCGAATTTGGCTGGCCTATCGGTCGCCCGGTCTGCGCGCCACTTGGATCAGGCTTGTGGGAGGTCCGAAGTGAAATCGGAAGAAACCGCATTGCGCGCGTCATCTTCTGCATGGTCGACAATGAAATGGTCCTGCTGCACGGCTTCATCAAGAAGACACAACAAACACCACAACCCGAATTAGAGTTAGCCCGCAAACGAAAGAAAGAGATTGATCCATGACCCGCAAAACGGGGCGTATCAGCCAAGAAACTTTCGATGACTTTCTCGCCGAGCAGAATCTTCTGGCAAGCGCTGAAGAGCGCGCTTTGAAAGAAATCATCGCCGAACAAATCGTTGAGGCTATGGAGCAACAAAAGCTCACAAAGACAGCCATGGCCCAGCGCATGAACACGAGCAGACGCCAACTTGATCGCCTGCTCGACCCGGGTACAGAGTCTGTCACGCTGGCCACGCTGCAACGCGCCGCGCAAGCTGTAGGTCGGCGGTTGCAGGTTTCACTGGCCTAGTGAAGCAACCGCGCTGCGTGCGGCCACCTTCTCCCCCAGGGAGAAAGAAAAAAGGGCGGGGTTTCCCCCGCCCTTCTGTTTGGTTTTCGTCAGCCGAACTTAATGCGCCAGCACAGCCAGCAGCAAGAGCGCGACGATGTTGGTGATCTTGATCGCAGGGTTCACAGCGGGGCCCGCCGTGTCCTTGTAGGGGTCGCCGACGGTATCGCCCGTCACCGATGCCTTATGCGCTTCCGAACCCTTCAGATGTTTCACGCCATCCTTGTCGATGAAACCATCTTCAAAGCTCTTCTTGGCATTGTCCCAAGCGCCACCACCTGAGGTCATCGACACGGCCACAAAGAGACCGTTGACGATCACACCCAGAAGCGAAGCGCCCAGTGCCGCGAAAGCATTGGCCTTCGAGCCCGAAATCGCCAGCACGCCGAAATAGGCGACCAATGGAGCCAGCACCGGAAGCAGCGACGGGATGATCATTTCCTTGATCGCAGACTTCGTCAGCATGTCGACCGCGCGACCATAATCAGGGCGCTGTGTGCCCTCCATGATGCCCGGCATTTCCTTGAACTGACGACGCACTTCTTCCACCACGGAACCAGCCGCACGTCCCACCGCTGTCATGGCGATGCCGCCAAACAGGTAAGGAATGAGACCGCCGAAGATCAGACCCGCGACGACATAGGGGTTGGACAGGTCAAACGAGACCTGACCAATTCCCTTGAAGTAGGGGCGGCCTTCCGCAATGAAGGCCTGCAGATCGTTGGTGTAAGCGGCAAAGAGCACGAGAGCGCCCAGACCCGCAGAACCGATCGCATAGCCCTTGGTGACAGCCTTGGTCGTGTTGCCAACCGCATCGAGCGCGTCGGTTGAATGACGCACTTCCTTCGGCAGACCGGCCATTTCGGCAATGCCGCCGGCATTGTCGGTGACCGGACCGAAAGCATCGAGCGCGACAATCATGCCGGCGAGACCGAGCATGGTCGTGACCGCAATCGCCGTGCCGTAGAGGCCCGCGAGCTGATAGGTCGAGATGATACCACCCACGATCACCATGGCGGGAAGCGCGGTGGACTCAAGCGACATGGCCAGACCCTGGATCACATTGGTGCCGTGACCCGTGACCGAGGCTTGCGCAATCGACACAACCGGACGCTTGCCTGTGCCTGTGTAGTACTCGGTGATCCAGACAATGAGACCATTCACCACGAGGCCGATGAGGCCGCAGATGAACAGGTTCTGACCGGTGATCGCCATGCC
>CANGRU010000168.1 GCA_947456315.1 Beijerinckiaceae bacterium
ATGACGGGGCATTATTGGCTCATGAAGTGCTGCCAATGACGCGCGGCCACTCAGAAGCACTCCTCCCGCTGGTGGAGCGCGTGGCCAAAACCGCAGGTCTGCCATTCGCACAGCTTGATCGCATAGCGGTCGTGGTCGGGCCCGGCTCGTTCACGGGAATCCGCATCGGCATAGCAGCGGCGCGCGCTATCGGTTTGGCGGCGGGCATTCCCGTTGTCGGGGTGTCTTCTCTGGCAGCTTTTGCAGCCCCGCTCATCGGGCGCGAAGGTGCTGGCGTGATCGCTGCTGCTGTGGATGCCAAACATGGCCATGTCTATGTGCAGGGCTTTACGGTCAAAGGGCAGCCGTTGGCTGCCCCCCGCATTGCAAAAGTGCGAGATGCCGTGCGCACTCTGGGTGCTGGACCTTTGGTCTTTTCAGGCTCTGGCGCGACGATGATGGCGATTGAGGCTTGGTCTTTGGGTGCGCAGGCTGAAGTTGCCGGCGAAACAGTCAATCCTGATATTGCCTATGTTGCCCGATTGGGCGCCTTGGCTGATCCGGCCTCAGCCCCTGCCCGCCCCTATTATCTGAAAGCCCCCGATGCCAAGCCGCAGGCCAATGGCGCGATCCCCCGGACAGCCTGATGCTGGGCTGGCCATTTTTTTCAAAAAAGCCCGACCCCATCATTCGACCGCTCGAGAGCCGCTGGTTTGCTGATGCTGCGCGTCTACATGGTCGGTTTTTTGCCCGGGCTTGGGGTGTTTCGGATTTCGAAGAATTGGTCCGGGATCGTCAGGTTGTGGCGGATGGCGCTTTTGATGGTCCGGGAAAGACATGCTTCGGCTTTGCCATTTCTCGTTTTGTGGCCCCCGAGGCAGAGCTGCTTTCGATTGCGGTTGAGCCACGCTTTCAGGGCCGCGGCGTGGGGCAACGCCTTTTGAGCACACATTTTTCTCGCCTCGCGGCTCAAGGCGTCCGGGAGGTGTTTCTTGAGGTCGAACAGGGCAATGCACCTGCCGTGCACCTTTATGAGCGGTTTGGCTTTGCCAAAGTCGGTGAGCGTGCGGGCTATTATCCCAAGACCGACGGCACACGCGCCACGGCGTTGGTGATGCGCGCTGTGCTCAGCTGAAGACTTTTGTTCTCAAAAGCGCCCGATGGCACTAGAACGTCATGAAACTTCGCCTATCCTGTTGGGGTGGACGAAACACGATTCCCACTCGAGGTGAAACCCGCTTGAATAAGTCGCAATCCGCTCAGCAAAACAGTCAGGCTGGACGGCGAAAATTGTTCATCAAGTCCTACGGATGCCAGATGAACGCCTATGATGCCACGCGCATGGCAGACGTGCTTGCGCCTGAAGGCTATGATGAAACGACGGATATCGCGCAAGCTGATCTGGTCGTTCTCAACACATGTCACATTCGTGAACGGGCAGCTGAAAAAGTCTTTTCCGAGCTTGGCAAAGTCCGCGAGCTGAAGGAAGAGCGTGCCAAGAACGGCCAAGAGATGAAAATCGCCGTGGCCGGCTGTGTTGCTCAAGCCGAAGGTGCAGAAATTATCCGTCGCCAGAAAGCGGTCGATCTTGTTGTTGGCCCGCAAAGCTATCACCGTCTGCCCGAGATGTTGCGCACGCTTGAAGCAGGTGCGCGCATCGAAACAGAATTTCCGATCGAAGATAAATTTGATCACCTCGCGGCACCCAAGCCTGAAAAAGTAGCAAGCCGCGGCATTTCTTCTTTCCTGACGATTCAGGAAGGATGCGACAAATTCTGTACCTTCTGTGTTGTGCCCTATACGCGTGGCGCCGAAACATCTCGTCCCATCAGCAAGATCATGGATGAAGCCCGCCACCTTGTCGCATCGGGGGTGCGTGAGCTGACTTTGTTAGGTCAGAACGTCAATGCGTTTCATGGCCTCGATGAGAATGGCCGTAGCGTGTCTTTGGCTGCATTGACCGCGCGTCTCGCAGAAATCCCGGGTCTCTTGCGCCTGCGCTATATGACCAGCCATCCCAATGACATGCAGGATGATCTGATTGAAGCACATGCAAACCAGCCAGCCTTGATGCCATTTCTCCATCTGCCGGTTCAGTCGGGTTCAGACCGTATTTTGCAGGCGATGAATCGCAAGCATACGGCACAGCAATATATCGACCTGATCGCGCGTGTTCGTGCTGTGCGACCAGATATTGCCTTGTCATCAGATTTTATTGTCGGCTTCCCGGGTGAAACCGAAGAAGACTTTCAGGCCACGCTCGATCTGATCAAAACGATCAATTTCGGCAGTAGCTATTTTTTCAAATATTCGATTCGGCCCGGCACGCCCGGTGCGGAGATGGACCAGCAGATTCCAGAAGATGTTAAAAGTGAACGCTTGCGTCGCTTGCAAGAGCTCGCTGACGGCATGCGTTATGCTTATAATGAGATGGCGGTTGGGCAGGTCATGCCGGTCTTGTTTGAGAAAAAAGGACGCTACCCGGGACAAATCGCGGGCAAGACACCTTATCTTCAGGCAGTTCAGGTTGATGGACCCGATTCGATGATTGGTTGCGTAGCGGATGTGCTGATTACAGAAACCCGGACCAATTCACTCATGGGCTCTCTCGTTGGAGAGACAGCGTGAGCCCTTTAGGGGAGATCCTCGCTTGAGATCATCGGATAAAACCCATTCTGCCGGGCGCGTGCACGCAGCCCCCGAGCGCGCTGGCGCAGCTGATGTGGCGACCATCGAAAAGACCGAGATGACGATTGCCTTTGATGACAATCGCCATGCGTCTCTGCTCTTTGGTCATTATGATCAAAATCTGGCGCGGATGGAGCGACGGCTCGGCATTGCTGCCAATGCCAATGGCAATCATGTCACGCTGAAAGGCACACCTGAAGCCTGTGATCAGGCCAAGCGGGTTCTGGAAACGCTTTATGAGCGGATCAAAAAAGGCCAGTCCATTTCGCTTGGCGATGTCGATGGTGCCGTTCAGGAAGGCGCCCTTCAGGGCAGTCTTTTTCCCAAAGAGGAAACCGGCCGCACGGCTTTTGACAGTGTGAACACGCGCAAACGCGGTGCAGTGCGGGCGCGCAATGAAGCTCAGGATCATTATCTGCGCGCGCTCAAACGCAACGAGCTTGTTTTTGCAGAGGGGCCAGCCGGCACAGGCAAGACCTGGCTTGCTGTTGGACATGCCGTCTCTTTGCTGGAGCAAGGCGCTGTTGAAAAAATCATCCTGTCACGCCCGGCTGTTGAGGCGGGTGAGCGTCTTGGCTTCCTGCCTGGCGATATGAGAGAAAAAGTCGACCCCTATCTGCGACCCATTTATGATGCGCTCTATGACTTCATGGATGGGCGCATGGTTGAGCGCGGCTTACAGACCGGCATGATTGAAGTTGCCCCGCTGGCCTTTATGCGCGGACGGACATTGACGTCAGCCTGTGTGCTGCTGGATGAGGCACAAAATGCCACATCGATGCAGATGAAAATGTTTTTGACGCGACTGGGCGAAGGCTCGCGCATGATCATTACAGGCGATCCAACGCAAACCGATTTACCACCCGGCCAAAAATCCGGCCTGAGTGAAGCTGTCCATTTGCTGACCAATCTGGAGGGTATCGGTCACGTGAAATTCCGGGATGTCGATGTTGTGCGCCACGACCTCGTGCGCCGGATCGTCAGTGCTTATGAAGCTGCGCATGTTGTGAATCAGGCCCAGAAATGACTCTTGAATCCGACATAAGTTTCGAATGCGAGAGTTGGTCCGCCATCGATCATTTGGACCAACTGGTCGACGATGCTCTCAAGGCGACTGTCTTGGAAGCCAAGAAAAAGCTTCTGGATGGTGCTGAAGTCAGCCTTCTCTTTTGTGACGATGCACGTATCCGCGAATTAAACCGCGAGTGGCGCGGCCTTGATAAGCCGACAAATGTCTTGTCATTTCCAGCTGTCCCTCCTGATCGCTTGGCAACCTCACCTTTGCTCGGTGACATTGCGGTGGCCTTTGAAACGGTCTCTCGTGAGAGCAAAGATGAAGGCAAGACGCTGTCGCATCATACGAGCCATATGATCGTGCACGGGCTCTTGCATCTTTTGGGCTATGATCATGAAACAGACGAAGAAGCCGAAGAAATGGAAGCGCTTGAACGAGCAGCGCTGGCGCGATTGGGCATAACCGACCCTTATGCCGCGACAGAACCAGTCAACGGAAAGACAGCATCATGAGCTTGCCGGACACATCCCAAGGCGACAATCGTCCGGAGCGCCCGAGCCTGATCGAGCGGGTTCGCTCATTGTTTGGATTGAACCAGCCGTCCATTCGAGACGATATCGAAGACGCTCTTGAGGACCAGTCTGTTGGAAGTGATTTCACACTTCAGGAACGGACCATTTTAAAAAATGTTCTCGGTCTGCATGAATTGCGTGTGCAGGACGTGATGGTTCCACGCGCTGACATTATTGCGGTCGGGATTGAAGATAAACTTGCCGACGTTCTGTCGGTTTTCCGCACTGCTGGTCATTCACGCCTGCCGGTGCACGGCGATTCTCTCGATGATCCGCGCGGCATGGTCCATATTCGTGACTTTGTTGATTATATAGCTGCTGCAGCGGAAGATTTTTGGAAAGGCCCTGCGCCAAAGAGCGAGGAGCGTTCAGCCAAGCGCGATGCTGTGATGCGTCTGCGTGGATTGGGCGAGCTTGATTTGACGCTTCCTCTGTCGAAAGCCAACATCGTTCGCCAAGTCCTATTTGTCCCGCCGTCCATGCCCGCGCTTGATTTGCTTGTCAAAATGCAGGCCACGCGCACGCATATGGCGCTTGTGATTGATGAATATGGTGGCACGGACGGTTTGGCTTCTATCGAAG
>CANGRU010000169.1 GCA_947456315.1 Beijerinckiaceae bacterium
GACCGATCGCATGTCATGGCTGGCAGATGAAATGGGCACGCTGTGCTCTCCTGCCACATATGAGCAGCACCCCGATCGGGCTTGGGAGCGGTTCCGCAACCGCGCCCGCAAGCCGCGCGATCTCGCCGTGCTGATGGAAATTGCCGCTTGGCGTGAACGCGAAGCACAGAGCAAAGACGTGCCGCGCTCGCGCGTCTTAAAAGATGACGTGCTGATCGAAATCGCGCTGGCTGCGCCGCGCACGGCCGAGGCGCTCGGCAATCTGCGCGCCTTCCCGCGCGGCATGGAGCGCGCGCGGGCAGGTGCCGATATTCTTGTGGCAATCGAGCGGGCGCTCGAGCGCGACCCCAAGACACTGCCCAAGATCGACCGCGAACGACGCAACAATACGGGCGGAGCCACCGTCGAGCTTTTGAAAGTCTTGCTGCGGCAGGTCTCCGAACGCCACGGTGTGGCCGCCAAAATGATCGCCACCGTCGATGATCTCGAAGCCATTGCGGCGGACGATCACGCCGAAGTGGCTGCCCTATCGGGCTGGCGTCATGAATTGTTCGGCATCAAAGCGCTCGAATTGAAGCGCGGCCGTCTGGCTTTGACGGTCGAGAACAACAAAGTTGTCACGCTGGAATGGCAGGACGCTCCGGCGGAATAATCACCCTCTCCCAGAGGGAGAGGGTCGGTCCGCAGGACCGGGGTGAGGGGTTACGCCCTCACGGCCGCAAGACAAAACCCCTCATCCGTCACGCTACGCGTGCCACCTTCTCCCTCAGGGAGAAGGATAAACGTCACTTCACCTTGATGACAGGCTCGCGCCCGATCAAACGCGCCAGAGACTTCAGCCGTCCATGCACGCGCTCATTGGCGAGCGGTGCCAGATCTTGCGGCATGGTCAGCACAAGCTGGTCTTTGACAACCTTCAAAGGCACGCGCGGCAAGACACCCGGCATGGCTGCCGTGATCACATAAGCGACCCGCATGGCTGCGCCCAGAATATGCGCGCGATCCAGCATGCGGGCTGTGGCCAGCGTGCGGATATGCGGGCTGACATCTTCTCCCGCACCCATATGCCGATAAGATGCGGCAAGTGCCAGAAAAGCACGGCCCGGATGATCGACGCCGATGAAAGCTGCATGGGCAATGATGTTCAGCGATTGCTCACCGCGATAATCAGGATGTGCGCGCCAACCAATGTCGGTCAGCAGACAGGCGGCGTGGCGCAGGCGCTTTTCTTCAGGCGATTCTTCGAGCTGCGTGGATTTGAAGAAATCATCTGTCCAATCGCACAGCTCTTCGCCGTGGGCTGGTGCCCGCGAGCGCAAAATATTGAGTTCGCGCGCCGCAGAAATCAAAGGATCTTCTTTGCGCTGCGCTTTATCGAGGCGCTCATACAAAAGACCTTCGCGCACACCCAGAGCAGACACAACAATCTGGCGCGGCTTGGCCTGACGAATGATCTCGTCCAGCACCACAGCCGCATAGGCCAACAGCGGACGGCGGGCTGAAGGCACGGCTTCGATATTGGCGAGCGTATCGGCGTTGACGCGCTCAACCAGCTCGGCGAAATCCGCCGCATCGCGCGCGGGGATGATATAATTATGCATGACATTCAGCGGATAATTGCGCTGGCGCATATGCAGTCGCGCGAGCGCGCGCCACGTGCCGCCGATGGCATAAAAATCACGCCCCTCAAGCGACTTCAGCGGCTTGGCTCCTGCCAGAGCCTCCCGCGCAATCTTCATCGCTTTTTTGGGTGACTTGTCCGACAGATCCATCAAGGCCAGACCACCGAGCGGCAAGGTCACGCCTTGGCCGAGTTTGTCGCCCTTGACCTCATTCAGCTCGAGCGAACCGCCACCCAGATCGCCCGCCACACCATCGGGTTTCCAGAAACCGGAGACGACACCAAGTGCCGACAATTCGGCTTCGCGTCGACCAGACAGCAATTCGATCGGCGCGCCGATCGCTTCACGCGCTGCTGCCAAAAACTCTTTGCCATTGGAAGCGTCACGCGCAGCAGCTGTGGCCAGCACATGCACATCCTTGATGCCCATAGCGCCGCACAAAACGCGGAACCGGTTCAGCGCCGAGAGAGCGCGGTCCACGCCGTCTTGCGGCAGACGGCCGGTGGTCGCCACGCCACGACCAAGACCGCAGAGCACTTTGTCATTGAAGATCGAGGTTGGCGAACGAGTCAGGCCTTCATAGGCAACAAGACGAACCGAATTGGACCCGATATCGACAATGGCGACAGGCTTCATTTTGCCCAATCGGCCCGGTGCATCTTTTTTGGCAAGCGACATGTGTTTCAATTCTTCTCAAGTCGCTTGAACAGCGACTTTGGACTCGAGTCTCTCAATGACTTGCCACGCCCCGACAGGCTTGGATTGGTCATGAAGTAAGAATGGGCGTTGAATTGCTCATCGCCTGCTCTGGCAATTATGCGCTCGCTCGAACCATCGGGCAAGACGCGGTAGGATTGCTGGTTGTCGATCAGATTGGCAATCATGATCTGATCCAGCACCTGCTCGTGCACAGTTGGATTCAGAATCGGCAGCATAACTTCGACGCGACGATCCAGATTGCGCTGCATCAGATCAGCCGACGAAATATAGACATGGGCTTTGGGATGCGGCAGGCCATAGCCTCCCCCGAACGCATAGATGCGGGCATGCTCCAGAAACCGTCCGACAATCGATTTGACGCGGATATTGTCCGACAGACCCTGCACGCCCGGGCGCAGACAGCAAATGCCGCGCACAATGAGATCGATCGACACGCCTGCCTGACTGGCCTCATAAAGCGCATCGATAATTTCAGGGTCCACCAAGGCATTGCATTTGGCCCAGATCGCCGCAGGCTTGCCAGCGCGCGCAAAACCGATCTCTTCGTCAATATGCGCCAGCAAACGCTTCTTCAGCGTCAAAGGCGACATGGCCATGCGTTCCAGACCCACAGGCTCGGCATAGCCGGTGATGAAATTGAACACACGCGAGACATCGCGCGCCACAACGGGATCGGCGGTAAACAGCGACACGTCGGTATAAATGCGCGCTGTCTGGGGATGATAATTACCGGTGCCAACATGGCAGTAAGAGACCAGCGCACCGGCCTCGCGGCGCACCACCATGGACAATTTGGCATGCGTCTTGAGCTCGATGAAGCCGAACACAACCTGTGCGCCAGCGCGCTCCAGATCGCGCGCCCAGCGAATATTGGCTTCCTCGTCAAAGCGCGCTTTCAGCTCGATGAGGGCCGTGACCGATTTGCCCGCTTCCGCGGCTTCGATCAATGCGCGCACGATGGGGCTGTCGGATGATGTGCGATAAAGCGTCTGCTTGATCGCCACCACATTGGGATCGCGCGCTGCTTGGTTGAGAAACTGCACCACCACGTCGAAGGATTCATAAGGGTGGTGAACCACCAGATCCTTCTGTTTGATGGCGGCAAAACAATCGCCTGCATTGTCCCGCACGCGCTCGGGGAAGCGCGGATTATAGGGTGGGAACTTCAACTCGGGGCGATCCACATCAACAATCTCGGCCAGCTCGTTCAAAGCCAGCATGCCGTCATGGACAAAAATCTCGTCCTCTGACGTATCCAATTCGTCAGCCACGAATTGTTGCAGCGAGACGGGCATATGCGCGTCAAATTCGAGCCTGATCACGCGCCCGCGACGGCGACGCTTCAGCGCGCTTTCAAACAAGCGCACGAGATCTTCGGCTTCTTCTTCGACTTCCAGATCACTGTCACGGATCACACGAAACAGCCCCTGCCCCTTGACCGTATAACCGGGGAAGAGACGCTTGGTCTGTATGGCAATCAATGTTTCAAGCGGCACAAAGCGCGCGCGACCGGGATGAAAGATGTCGGGCAGACGCACAAAGCGTTCGACTTTGGTGGGCAGGCGCACCAGTGCATTGAGGCGGCGTCCATCGGTTGCGCGCACCAGTTCAAAGGCCACCGAAAAACCGAGATTGGGAATGAACGGGAACGGGTGCGCGGGATCAATCGCCAGCGGCGTCAGGATCGGATAAATATGCGCCAGAAAATGATCGTCGAGCCATGACATTTCATGGTCCGACAGACCATCCTGATCTACAATCTCGATATCGACTTTGGTCAGCTCTTCGCGCAATTCATGAAAGCGCGCTTGCTGTTCGGCGGTGAGTTTGATCGCCTGTTCGCGGATGCGGTTCAATTGTTCGGCGGGCGTCAGGCCATCATCTGACAAAACAGTGACGCCCGAGCGCACCTGTCCGCGCAGACCCGCCACCCGCACCATGAAAAATTCATCGAGATTGTTGGCCGAGATCGACAAAAAGCGCAGCTGTTCCAGCAGCGGATGATTGCGGTTGGAGGCTTCCAGCAAAACACGGCGGTTGAATTCCAGCCATGACAATTCGCGGTTGATGAAGCGATCAGCGGGCGCCAGAGATTTGGGCGAAAGGATTTTGGGCGCGGTTTCCACCACGCGCACCATTGTTTCTGCCTCTTGTCCCTTACCCATCATGACACTCTCCCCGGCTTTGCCGTCCGCAAAGTCCGGTTTCTCCATGACAATAGCATGACAAAAGCGCCTGCGAGGGGGCGGGAGCAAAAATGGTTAAGAGGGGTCAGACCCCTCCCCGTCCAGTCGGCGCAGGACGTCGGCTGCCACGGGGCGCGTGATCGGCTTGCCTCGGGCCAGAGCTTCGCGGTCGAGCTCCTCCACAATGGCACGCGCGGCGTCGAGCGAGCGCTCGATCCGGACCGCCAGATATTCCACCACGGATGTATCGACCACGAGCTGGCGATC
>CANGRU010000170.1 GCA_947456315.1 Beijerinckiaceae bacterium
GCGGCGTGTCCCTCGCTGTTAAAGCCGAAGCGATTGATGACGGCATCATCTTCCGCCAAACGAAACAGGCGTGGCCTTGGATTGCCGGGCTGTGGGAGCGGCGTGATGGTGCCCACTTCCACATGGCTGAAGCCCAGACGCAGCAGCGGATCAGGCACATCTGCGCCCTTGTCAAAACCCGGTGCCATGCCGAGAGGGGCCTGAAAATGCAGGCCGAAGGCTTCCACGGCCAGAACGGGATCATGCTGGGCCAGATCGGGCAGCGGCAGATTTTTCAACGCGCCAATGGTGAAGCCATGCGCGGTTTCCGGATCCATTGCAAAGAGCAGCGGGCGGGTGAGGCGATTGATCAGACCCGTCATGGCAAAAGATCTCCGAAATCATGTGAGCCATCGCTGGTCAGCGGCAGCGGGTGCACGCTGTGCACTTCATCCATGCGCAAAGCGCGATAGAGATGGGGAAACAGCGCGCCACCGCGCGAGGGCTCCCATTTCAGCGCGTCGCCCAAACCATCAGCATCAATCACCGCCAGCACCAGATCGTTTTGTCCGGCAAAATGCTTGGCGGCTGTCTCGCGGGTCTGCTCTGCGGTCGAGAAATGGATGTAGCCATCGGCGAGATCGACGGGCGCGCCCGTGAAGGCACCTTGTGCGATGGCAGCGTCCCACAGGCTTTTGGGGGCGATTTTGTAGATGAGGGTCAAGGCAAAGGCTCCTTCAGGCGCGCGAAGCTAGCGGGGCAGGGGCGTTGGGGCAAGCGCCGGACTTGACGGGTCTGTTGATCCGGCGTTGAAAAAGCCCATGACACTGATGCATCGCTCTTCCGGCCATATGTCCGCCGACCGCCGCTATGATTATGCGCGCGGCGCGGCGGCTGATGGCGATCATGCGGCAGCGGCCGATCTGCTGGAGCAGACGCTCGAAATAGCCCCCAACTGGGCGCCAGCCTGGTTTGCGCTGGGTGAAGCGCGTGAGGCTCTGGGTGCGCGCGAAGCGGCAGCGATAGCCTTCGCGCAGGCTTTGGCGCATGAGCCCGAGGATTCGCATGGCGCGCGGCTGCGCCTCGCACGGCTTGGTGTGGAAGCCATGCCAGCCCAGCCGCCGCAGGCTTATGTGCGCGATCTGTTTGATCAATATGCGGCGCGATTTGAAACGCATCTGGTCAAAGACCTCCACTATCGCGCGCCGGCCATTTTGCGTGACGCTGTGCTGGGCCAGCGCGGCGCAGATGCGCGTTTTGTCCATTCGCTCGATCTGGGCTGTGGCACAGGCTTGATGGCGCGCGAAATGGCCACCCATTGCGCGCGTATGGATGGCTGTGATCTGTCACCCGCAATGGTCGCCAAAGCGCGCGCCACCGGCTTGTATGCGCGCGTTGAAACAAGTGATCTGATCGATTTTCTGAAAAGCTACGAGGCGCGATCGGTTGATCTGGTGCTGGCGGCTGATGTGTTTGTCTATTGCGGTGATCTGGCCGCAATTTTTGCAGCTGTCGCGCGCATTGTGGTGCCCGGGTCCCTGTTTGCCTTCAGCTTGCAACGGGCAGAGGCGGGCACTTACCAATTGGGCGAGGATTTGCGCTATGCGCATGCGCGCAACTATGTCGCCTCATTGGCGGCCACCCATGGCTTTGCGATGGCTACATGCGACGATGTATCTGTGCGCCAAGATCGCGGCCAGCCCGTGCCGGGCCTTTGCGTTGTTCTGGTTGCGCTTTAAGATCGTCATCGCGAGGAGGCCGAAGGCCGACGCGGCAATCCAGAGCCTCACGCCTTGCTTCTGGATTGCTTCGCTTCGCTCGCAATGACGGCAGGCATGTTTGAAACCGAACATAAAAAATCACGGAGCTCTTCTGCCCGCGCGCTTTGCCGATTGGTTTGCGGCGCGTGGATGGAGCGTGCGTGATCATCAGCTGGCGCTTCTAAAGCATGCGGACGCAGGCGAGAATGCTTTGCTGATCGCCCCGACGGGTGCTGGCAAAACACTCGCAGGCTTTTTGCCCTCGCTGATCGACCTGTCTCAATACAAAAGCAATGCGCCCGGCGGGGCGGGTTTGCACACGCTCTATATCTCGCCGCTCAAGGCTTTGGCGGTTGATGTCGCGCGCAATCTGGAAATACCGGCTGCCGAAATGAATCTGCGCCTGCGGATTGAGACTCGCACGGGCGATACATCGGCCAGCAAACGCCAGCGCCAGCGGCGTGATCCGCCGCAAATCCTGCTCACCACGCCGGAACAATTGGCGCTCCTGTTATCGAGCCCCGATGCTGCGCCCTTGTTTGCGACGTTGCGCCGTGTGGTGCTGGATGAGTTGCACGCATTGGTGACCTCCAAGCGCGGCGATCTTTTGGCGCTAGGTCTGGCGCATCTGCGCGCCTTGGCACCTGCCATGACCATTACGGGTCTGTCAGCCACTGTGCGTGATCCCGATGAATTGCGCCGCTGGATTGTGGCGCCGCCCCACCAAGCCAAACTCGTGATGGCCCCACCCGGTGCGCCTGCTGATTTGACCATGCTGGATACACGCGAGCGTCTGCCATGGTCGGGGCATGGTGGCACGCATGCGGTGCGTGAAGTTTATGAGCGCATCAAGAGTGCAAAAACCGCACTGGTTTTCGTCAACACACGCGCACAAGCCGAGGCCATCTTCCAGCAGCTCTGGCGCATCAATGATGACAATCTCGCCATAGCTTTGCATCACGGTTCACTCGATGCCAGCCAGCGCCGGCGCGTTGAAGAGGCGATGGCAATCGGTAAATTGCAGGCCGTGGTGTGTACCTCGACCCTTGATCTGGGTATTGATTGGGGCGCGGTCGATCTCGTCATCAATATGGGGGCTCCGAAAGGCGCAAGCCGTCTGGCACAGCGCATCGGGCGCGCCAATCATCGTCTTGATGAATCTTCGCGCGCCTTGCTGGTGCCCTCCAATCGGTTTGAAGTGCTGGAATGTGTCGCGGCAATGGAGGCTGCGCGTGAGGGGGCACAGGACACGCCACCTGCGCGGGCCGGCGCGCTAGATGTTTTGTGCCAGCATATTCTTGGCATGGCTTGCGCCGCACCCTTTGATGCCGATGCCCTTTATGACGAAGTGCGCGCAGCCGATCCCTATGCCGCGTTAGATCGCGCAACATTCGACGCCGCTCTCGAGTTCGTGGCCACGGGTGGCTATGCGCTGAAAACCTATGAGCGTTTTGCCAAAATCAAACGCAACGCAGATGGGCTGTGGCGCGTAGCCAATGGCAAAGTTGCGCAAAGCTACCGCATGAATGTCGGCACGATTGTTGAATCAGACATGTTGAAAGTCCGCCTTGTCCATGGCCGTGCGCTTGGTGCGCGCCGTGGAGAGAGTGCTGCAGCCTATACGGGCCCGTTGCGCCGTGGCGGGCGTGTGCTGGGCGAGATCGAGGAATATTTCCTTGAAACGCTGGCGCCGGGCGACACATTTTTGTTCGGCGGTGAGATTCTCAAACTGCAAGGCATTGTCGAGGATGAGGCGCTGGTGTCACGCGCGCGTTCCGACGAGCCGAAAGTGCCCTCTTATGCGGGCGGCAAGTTTCCGCTCTCGACCTATCTGGCCGAGCGCGTGCGCAAGATTTTGTCGACACGCGCCGCATGGACGCATTTGCCTGAGCAGGTGCAGGACTGGCTCGAATTGCAAAGCAAACATTCGCGATTGCCCCGTGCCGGTCAATTGCTCGTTGAAACATTTCCGCGTGGCGAGCGCCATTACATGGTGGCCTATCCGTTTGAAGGGCGTCTCGCCCATCAGACACTCGGCATGTTGCTGACACGGCGCATGGAGCGCATGGGGCTCAAACCTTTGGGCTTTGTTGCCAATGATTATGCGCTGGCCGTGTGGATGCTCACAGATGTCGGTGCGCGTGTGCAGCAAGACCCGACCTGTCTGGACACTTTGTTCGCGCAAGACATGCTGGGGGATGATCTCGAAGAATGGTTGCGGGAATCGGCCTTGATGAAGCGCAGTTTTCGTCAATGTGCTGTCATCTCGGGCCTGATCGAGCGGCGCTTTCCGGGCAAGCAGAAGAGCGGCAAACAGGTGACGATCTCGACAGATCTCGTCTATGACGTGCTGCATCGTCACCAGCCCGATCATATTCTGTTGCGCGCCGCACGGGAGGATGCTGCCACCGGTCTGCTGGATCTGGCACGTCTGGGCACCATGTTGGCGCGTGTGCGCGGGCATATTGTCCACAAGGCTCTGGCACGCGTCTCGCCTCTGGCAGTGCCTATTCTGCTGGAAATCGGCCGCGAGCCGATCTATGGGGAAGCGCAGGATGATATTCTGGCGGAAGCAGCCGCCATGTTGGTTGAGGAAGCGGGCGCGTGATCATCGGGAATGGACGTGAGATCACGATTGCCGGACATGTTTGCACGGCTGATACATCGGGTGCGCTTTATCTGGCAGGTTCGCGCACGCTGATCGTGTCCGATCTGCATCTGGAAAAGGGCTCCAGCTTTGCCAGACGCGGCATGTTGATCCCGCCCTATGATACTGTGGCCACGCTCATGCATTTGAAGCGCGTGATCGAGCATTTCGATCCTGCGCGCGTGATTGCTTTGGGCGATTCTTTTCATGATCGTGATGCCGCCGCGCGTCTGTCCGATCAAAGCCGCGCCACGCTTGTCGAGCTGCAGGACCAGCGCAATTGGGTCTGGGTGAGCGGCAATCATGATCCTGCACCCCCTTTCGGTCTGGCAGGCGAAGTGTGTGACGAGATGCGCATCGGTGCACTCATCTTGCGACATGAGCC
>CANGRU010000171.1 GCA_947456315.1 Beijerinckiaceae bacterium
CGGAGAGGTGGCTGAGTGGTTGAAAGCACCGCACTCGAAATGCGGCATAGGTGCAAGCCTATCGGGGGTTCAAATCCCTCCCTCTCCGCCAGTCCCCCTTCATCACCAGCTCGCAATCACCAAACAGATGTCGCGATTCGTTTTTGCGCCCATCTGTCCCATTCCGGAACAGGTCCGGATGGGGAGGGAGTGGCATTTTTGCAACGCACCATGACAGAGCGGTGAATCGGGGCGAAATTGCCTCAGGAATGGGCAGTGTGCTGAGCTTTGAGCCTTGTGTTTAAGGTTAAACCGTCACATTTTCCGTCCATTGAAATTCTCAACAAGGGCAATCCTCAATGCGCTCCAAGCTCCTCCTCCTCTCCGCCGTTGCAGCTCTTGCTGCGACCTCCGCTTCGGCTGCTGACGTTGTCAAAGGCAAGAAGAAGGCAGCTCCGGCTCCTGTCGTCGTTGTTTCCCCTTGGGAATGGACAGTCGGTGGCGGTCTGACCACGAACTACGTGTTCCGCGGCATCACACAGTCGGACAACAAGGCGAGCGTCAACGCTAACGCTGAAATCCGTTATAACTTCAACGACACCTTCACCGGCTACCTCGGCACCGCTGGTTCGTCTGTCAAGCTGACAGCTGGCGACATCTACGCTTCGCCGTCGCTGGAATGGGATGTCATGGGCGGCGTGCGCGGCACATTCGGCGCCTTCGGCGTTGATGCTGGCGCAGTTGGCTACATCTATCCGAGCTTCACGACTGATGCTGGCGGCCCGTTCCCGACCAACCCCACCTGGTGGGAAGGCTACGTCAAGACCACTTACGCTATCAATGACATGGTCACTGTCGGCGCCAATGGTTTTGTGACCCCGAGCTACCTCAACACGGGCGCATCGGCTCAGTACCTCGCTGGTACAGTGGCTGTGAAGCTGCCGATGGACTTCGCTTTCTCGGGCGAACTCGGTCGTCAGTTCATCGGCACGACCGATGGCGCTCATGGCAAGGTCAACCTGCCTGACTACACCTACTGGAACGCTGGTCTGGCTTATTCCTACAAGATCGCCACCCTCGACCTGCGCTACCACGACAGCAACCTGAGCAAGGCTCAGTGCTCGGCTCTGACCTGGTCGACGACTTCGAAGTATTGCAACGCGGCTTATGTCGCTACGCTCTCCTTCGCGCTCACCAACAAGGACGTGAAGTAATCTTCACGACCCTGTAGGGTTTTAAAAAATCAGGCGCCGGCGGCTTAGCCCCGGCGCCTTTTTTATTTTAAATCATTGTATTTAAAGAGATTAACGGCGGCATGACATTTGCTGATCAGCGCCTATGGATTATGCGCAACGCCTTGTCTCCCTTTTGTCCAGCGCCGGATCGCAGCGGGCCAATGTCGCGCGCGCTTTTGCTGATCAGGCCGACCGGAATGGCAACGGCACGATCAGCGGAGACGAGTTTCAGGCGGTCTTTGCTACTTTGCAGGCCGACCCAACACGGATGCCGGATCTGACAGGCTCGGTGGCAACTGTTCACCGCACGATCTTTGCCGATACGCTCTACCCCTCTTTCTCCCGCAATCGCGGCATTGCCGCCTATATGGCGCAGGAGGCGGTTGCGGGGCTCGACATGAATGCGGATGGGGCGATTTCAGCTGCCGAGCTGGCGGGCACCGCCACGCAGCCTGTCCCGCCCACATCAGCCGAGCGGGCGGATGATTTGCTCACCCGCTATGACACGGCGGGTAAGGGCTATGTCGATCTGGTCGACATTCAGGCCGCCTGGACCAAAGATCCGACGCTGGGCGATCCTGCCAAGGCGCAGGCCGCCATTGATGCCTTTGATCGGGATAGCAATGGCAAGGTCACGCGCGATGAGCTCAAGGCCGGTTATGACGCGATGGATCAGGCCGACGCCATGCTGGCGATCTTTGATCCGAAAGGCACGGGTGCCATCAATCTGGCGAATGCGGCCTCGATCAGTTCGGCTGATTATCCCGATGCCGCCGCCACTTTTGCGCGCTGGGATGGTGACCACAATGGTCAGCTGACGCGCCCCGAGCTGATTGCGGGCATTGAAGCTGATGCCGCTGCCGCTGCCGCCCAGAAGCCGACGACACCCGAGACGCCAACCCAACCCACCGATCCGGCGCTTCTGGCCGCTACTCTGCTCGCGCAATATGATTCAGATGCGAGCGGCGGTATTTCGGCCGCCGAATTTGCAAGCCACGCGCAGGTGGCTGATGCAACGGCCACATTTGCTGCTTGGGACACCAATTCCGATGGCGAGTTGACGCTGGAAGAATTACAAACGGGCATCGGCCAGGTGCAGCAGGCGCAAGCCATCGTCAAACAATATGATCTTGCGGGCAAAGGCTATTTCGATGAAGCCGATCTGGCCGCAGCACTGGATCCGGCGACCGTGCCTGATGTGGCGGCGCAGGCGCACCAGATCATGTCCTTCTGGGATGCGAATGGTGACGGGCAGGTAAGTGTTGCCGAAGTCGTGTCGGGCATTGCGGTAGGCGGCTATGTCGGCGGCGAGCAATTGAAAACCACGTCCACAACCTGATCCTGATCAATGCGTCTCTGCGTGCCCCTTGGCTAGGCTTGCCAAAAGCGCAAGGAGGAGAGGATGACGCAGGATACATCCATACAGCAGGAACGGATTTTATTTGCCCATATCATCGAGCACGGGCCGGCCGATTATGCCCAATGGGCCGCGGCATTTCAGGCTTTCCGCAATCAGATTCTGGTTGAGCTTGAAAGAATGAAGCTCCCCGATGAATGGCTGGTGCGATCATCCTTGGCTGCAAGCCGCGCTTGGGAAGTGCAAAACCCCTGTCCGATCACTTATGGCGAAATCGAAGTTTTGCGACAGGAAGCGGCTGCAGCCTTGGGTTTTGAAATTTAAGTGCCGCAGAATGTTTGCGTGACGCGCTCGTCAGGGCGTGCGGGCAGCATGTAATCTTGAAAGTCCGGCTGGTCTTCAAAGGGCTTTTCCAGCACGCGGTTGAGTGTGTGAAAAGGCGCGAGATCATCTTTGAGCGCAGCCTGAATGGCTTCTTCGACGCGATGGTTGCGGGCGATGAAAGCCGGATTGACTTTGCGCATCGCGTTGGCGCGTTCGGCCGGATCCCCACCCTCGGATGCAAGGCGCGCCCGCCAGTTTTCGGCAAAGCCTGAAAAACTTGCAGGATCTTTGAACAGCGTTGCAACGCCCGCATCGGCGCTTTTGTCATGTGCGGCTGTGCAAAGCCTGCGGAAGGTGAGTGTGAAATCAGCTTCGTTCGCGGCCATGCGCTCGAGCAAATCAGAGGCGAGTGTGGCGTCATCTTCGCGCGCGTCAAACAGGCCGATCTTGCGACGCAGGCCGTTGAGATAGGTCTCTTGAAAATGTGGACGGAAGGACGCCAAGGCCGCATTGGCGCGCTCGGGCGCTTCTGCCTCTGGCTCGAACAGCATCATCAGACATTCTGCCAGACGCGTCAGATTCCAAACCGCAATGGATGGCTGGTTGGCATAGGCATAGCGGCCCTGCTTGTCGATGAAGGAAAAGACGGTGGTCGGATCATAGGCTTCCATGAAAGCACAGGGGCCGTAATCAATCGTCTCGCCGGAGATCGCCATATTGTCCGTGTTCATCACGCCATGGATGAAACCGACCAGAAGCCATTGCGCCACAAGGCGCGCTTGGCGGATGACAATCCGCTCCAGCAGCTTTTCATATTTGTCATCGGCGTCAGCCAGATCAGGATCGTGGCGCGCAATCGCCTCATCGGCAAGAATTCGGAGCATGTCTTTTTCGCCGCGTGAGGCGAAATATTCGAATGTGCCAACGCGCATGTGGCTGGAGGCTACGCGAGTAAGCACGGCGCCGGGCAAGACGTCTTCGCGATAGACAGATTCGCCGGTGGCCACGGCAGCCAAACTGCGTGTGGTGGGAATGCCCAAAGCCTGCATGGCTTCGCTGACAATATATTCGCGCAACACCGGCCCGAGTGCAGCGCGTCCGTCGCCGCGTCTGGAATAAGGTGTGGGCCCCGAGCCTTTCAACTGGATGTCGCGGCGTGCGCCGTCCGGCGTAACAATCTCGCCCAGAAGAATCGCGCGCCCATCACCCATATGCGGATTGAAATGACCGAACTGGTGTCCTGAATAGGCGAGTGCCAGCGGTTCGCTGCCCGCCAAAATGCGGTTGCCTGCGAGTGCTTCGATCCCTTCAGGGGAGGAAAGCGCCTGCGCATCAAGCCCGAGCTCTGCGGCGAGTTTCAGATTGAGCGCGAGCAAGCGCGGCGTGGCCACCGGCGTGGGCAGAACGCGCGCATAAAACATCTCGGGCAAGCGGGCATAGCTATTGTCGAAAGGGATCAGCATGGGCGTGATCCTATCTGCGAAGGGTGGATAAAGAAACTCCGCTGGCAGGGCTGATCGGTCCCAGCAAAAAGCTGGACGAAGCGCGCCTTTACTGCACAATAAGCCTCTGCGAGAGCCGGATAACCGGTCGATATGCAAGGGAGGGGATCATATGCGCCAGATCGCGCGTGCTTTGACGTGTGCAGCCGCCATTGTTCTGACAGGCGCTGGCGCCAAAGCTCAGGACGCTGCCACCTTTTTCAAGGGCAAGACCGTCACCATCATCGCCGGGTCGGCTTCGGGCGGGGGCGTTGATATTTACGCGCGCCTGCTGGGGCGCCATTTCCAGAAAACCATTCCCGGCAATC
>CANGRU010000172.1 GCA_947456315.1 Beijerinckiaceae bacterium
GCGAAGGTCGCGCATCTCGTGCGCGTCGTCGAAGGCCAGTGAGGAGCACCCAGATGAAACTCAACGGCATTTCCGACAATCCCGGTTCTTCCAAAAAGCGCATGCGCATCGGCCGTGGTATCGGCTCGGGCATGGGCAAGCAGGGTGGTCGCGGTGGTAAGGGCCAGACGGCTCGTTCCGGCGTGCGCATCAAGGGCTTCGAAGGCGGCCAGATGCCGCTGCATCGTCGTCTCCCCAAGCGCGGCTTCACGAACATCTTCGCGCTCGAATATAACGAAGTGAACCTCGGCCGCTTGCAGCAGGCTTTCGAGGCCGGCAAGCTCGATGCGAGCAAGCCTGTCACGATCGACGCTCTTGTGGCGGCTGGCGTGTGCACACATGCACGCGACGGCGTGAAAATTCTCGGCTCCGGCGAGATCAAGGTGAAGGCCACATTCGAAGTCGCCAAGGCTTCGAAGACCGCCGTTGCCGCGATCGTAAAAGCTGGTGGCTCCGTGAAGGTTCTCTCGGACGAAGCGACAGCTTGAGGCGCTTTGCACCTGACGAAGGTGTGATGAGCTTTGACTATTGATCCTGAGCGGGGCGGGGATGAAAATCCTTTAGCCCCGCTTGTCATGTTCAGACCTTGAATGAAAACGCGCGGGGCGCAACGTCCAGCGCATCCGGAGTGCTTTCATGGCATCGGCAGCCGAACAGCTTGCAGCGAACATCAACTTCTCGGCCATCGGGAAGTCTGAAGAACTCAAGAAGCGTATCTGGTTCACGCTGGGCGCGTTGATGGTCTATCGCCTGGGCACTTATATTCCATTGCCCGGCATCGATCCTGCCGCCTTTGAAGCCAGCTTCACGGGCAAGCAGCAGGGCGTGCTCGAATTGTTCAACATGTTCGCTGGTGGCGCTGTGCAGCGCATGGCGATCTTTGCCTTGAACATCATGCCGTATATTTCGGCCTCGATTATCATCCAGCTTTTGTCCTCCGTCTTGCCATCGCTCGAAGCGATCAAGAAAGAAGGCGAGGGCGGTCGCAAGATCCTCAATCAATACACCCGCTATCTGACGGTGTTTCTGGCCATCTTCCAGGCCTATGGCATTGCCATTGGTCTTGAAGGCCAGACCGGTGTCGTGTCGGACCCGGGCATTTTCTTCCGCATCTCGACCGTGCTGACCCTGATGGGCGGCACCATGTTCCTGATGTGGCTGGGTGAGCAGATCACCTCGCGCGGCATTGGCAACGGCTCGTCGCTGATCATTTTTGCCGGCATTGTCGCGGCTTTCCCGGCCGCTATTATTTCGACCTTGGAACTCGGCCGCCAAGGCGCGATTTCAACCGCGTTGATCCTCGGCGTGATCATCATGTCGGTCTTTGTCGTGGCCTTCATCGTCTTCGTGGAACGTGCGCAGCGCCGCTTGCTGATCACCTATCCGAAGCGTCAGGTCGGCAATCGTGTTTACGAAGGCCAGACATCCTTCCTGCCGCTCAAGCTGAACACGGCCGGCGTCATTCCGCCGATCTTTGCCTCCTCGCTTTTGCTGCTGCCCACCACCATTGCGAGCTTCTCGCAGGCACAGGGCGGCACGGGCTTTCTGGCGTTGCTGACCACCTATCTGGGCCATGGCCGCCCGCTCTACATGCTGGTCTATGTGGGTCTGATCGTCTTCTTCGCCTTTTTCTACACGGCGATTGTCTTCAACCCGACCGAGACGGCGGAAAATCTGAAGAAACACGGCGGCTTCCTGCCGGGCATCCGTCCGGGCGAGCGCACGGCGCAATTCATTGATTCCGTTCTGGTCAAGATCACGGTTTTGGGCGCCGCCTATCTCGCCATCATCTGTCTCTTACCCGAACTGCTGATTTCCTACGCAGCGCTGCCGTTCTATTTCGGGGGCACATCGCTGCTCATCGTTGTGAGCGTCACCATGGATACTGTGGCTCAAGTCCACGGCCATCTTCAGGCGCAGCAATATGAGGGGCTCGTGAAGAAGGCTAAGTTGCGCGGGAGAAAGAAATGAGACTGATACTTCTGGGGCCGCCCGGTGCAGGCAAAGGCACACAGGCTGCGCGTCTCGTTGAAAAATTCTCCATTCCCCAGCTCTCCACCGGCGACATGCTGCGCGCCGCCGTCAAGGCCGGCACGCCGGTCGGCCTCAAGGCCAAAGCGGTGATGGATGCCGGCGGGCTCGTCTCGGACGAAATCGTCGTTGGCATTATCTCGGATCGCATTGAAGAAGCCGATGCCAAGCAGGGCTTCATTCTGGACGGCTTCCCGCGCACCGTCGCGCAAGCCGAAGCACTAGATCAGCTTCTGGCCCAGAAGCACATGGATCTTGATGCGATCGTCGAATTGAAAGTCGACGAAAACGCTTTGCTCGCCCGCATCGAAAACCGCGCCCGCGAAACTGTGGCCGCTGGCGGCACTGTGCGCGCGGATGACAATCCGGAAGCCTTCAAAGTGCGTCTCGACGCCTACCGCGTACAGACCGCGCCCGTGTCGGCCTATTACGCCTCCAAGGGCACGCTGAAGACGGTGGACGGCATGATGCCGATCGATGACGTCACCAAAGCGCTCGACAAGGTTCTGGCCTGAGGGAAGGGAACTACAGAACAAACAGGCGGGCTCAGGCCCGCCTTTTTTTTATGGCGCGTGTTCGTCCTTGCGAGCGCCAGCAAAGCAATCCAGACGCAGCGCAGAGGCCCTGGATTGCCGCGTCGCTCCGCTCCTCGCAATGACGTGCGAGTAACGGCTGCCACCGTCCTTGCGAGCCAAGCGAAGCAATCCGGTTCGTCAACGCTGCCGGATTTGCGAGATGGATTGCCGCGTAGCGTCTCTCTACGCAATGACGAGGAAACGTTGCCACCGTCATTGCGAGCCAAACGAAGCAATCCAGATGAAGCCGGGCCATGTGCCTGGCTTTTTTGTTTAAAGGACTTAGTTTTTGGACGCCTTACCGAATATGTACGCAATGCAAGTTGCGGCGAAACTTATCGAGCGTTCTGCCCAAGTACCCCAGAAGGTCGTATCTGAATGAAGAAAGTTAGCGATCAGACATCCAACGAATGCCGCCAACGCAATGAAAATACTAGTGGCGGCGATGTAGAAGGGGACGCTATCATCTGAACCAAACAATTTCGCAAAATGTCCGCGCATTTGCTCTTTATGACGGTTGTTTTCTTTCACAACCTCAAGTTGTAAATGCTGCCCTGTTTGTAATGCTGCATCCAAGTCGGGATCAGCATCTGCACGTGCGACGATGGCATTTTTTGCGTCAGTACGGTTGATTTCCGTATTCAAAGGCCAACCTATTTTTTATGACAGGTGCGGAAACGGCAAAAAGCGTCGAAAGCTGATCAGCGCTAAGTCGATTTCTGTACTTGTCTAATAGAAAACGTGGCACGAGTAGATGTGCCGCAAATGCATTTGCTTCGCGCTCGTGGACTTCTTCTGAAGTCGCGCTGGAATTTCTTAAAAGAATTTTATATTCACTCGATCGAGCCCATTCGCCATGAAGAATGCTGTGGCCTAGTTCGTGAGCGATCGTGAAGGTTTGCCGAAGTGGGTATTCGTCCTTATTTACAAAAATAGCATTTTCATCACAGTCGTAGAAACCAGATATGTTGCTGCTTTGGGGAGCAAACGTAACAAAATATACGTTTGTTCCTAGATCTCTTGCAATTCGCGTGGGGTTAACGGGTGGCTCTACAATCGCGCTCTCTTCAAGGATGCGGTGAGCTTCTCTCTGGGCCTTGGCCCAGTCCGGCTTTTGCAAAAATGCGGACATAAGCGCCTCTATGGATTTCTATCTCAGTCAAAAAAAGTCATCTGAATCGTGCAATCCAATTATCATTAATCGCCTCTAGCTAATTGGCAACTCACAAAAATATTAGGAATATATGCCTCAAATCGAGTCCCGAAGTCAAGTCCTTTTTGCTCCATCGGCGCTTGACCCACTCACCACCTTCCCCTAGAAGACACACCTTCACCCGAGATCGCTTGCGCTCGCGGGGCTCTGTCTTTGGCAGAGTCGCCTCTTCGCACGTGTCTCACTCCGCTAGGCCGGCCTCCACCGGTGCGGGGATCATCAGCCGGTTGCTCTCGCAGCGACCCCACATGGAGACGGCCAAATGGCTCGTATTGCAGGCGTAAACATTCCGACCAACAAGCGCGTTATCATTGCGCTTCAGTATATTCACGGCATCGGCGCGAAGAACGCGCAAGAGATCTGTGAGAAGGTCAACATTCCCGCCGAGCGTCGCGTGGCTCAGCTCACCGACGCGGAAGTTTTGCAGATTCGTGAAACCATCGACCGTGATTACATGGTGGAAGGCGATCTGCGTCGCGATGTGGCGATGAACATCAAGCGTTTGATGGATCTGGGTTGCTATCGTGGCCTGCGTCATCGTCGTCAGCTGCCGGTTCGCGGCCAGCGCACGCATACAAATGCGCGCACCCGTAAGGGCAAGGCCAAGCCGATCGCTGGCAAGAAGAAGTAATTCTTCACTTCATCTTTCGCGCAACGCATCCAGCGTTGCGCCGAATACCTCCACTCCCCAGCGCCTGGCATTACGGGCGCGCATGAAGGACTTATAAAATGGCAAAAGAAGCAGGCCGCGTCCGCCGCCGCGAACGCAAGAACATCGCCTCGGGCGTCGCCCATGTGAGCTCGACGTTCAACAACACAATGATCACCATCA
>CANGRU010000173.1 GCA_947456315.1 Beijerinckiaceae bacterium
GCGCTTGATGAAATCATTCACCCCCAAGCCTGACGAGAACCGCGCCGAACGGGCGGTCGGCAATACGTGGTTGGAGCCACCCACATAATCGCCAATGGCTTCGGGCGTATAAGCGCCGATGAAAATCGCGCCCGCATTGGTGATGCGCAGCGTCAACTCATCCGCATCGGTTGAAATAATTTCCAGATGTTCGGGCGCGAGGCGATCAATGATGCCGATCGATTGATCTAGCGAGGACACGTTGATGATGGCGCCGTAATCTTTCCAGCTGGCAGAGGCAATATCGCGGCGCGGCAGCAGTGCCAATTGGCCCTCGACCGCCTTGATGACGGCCTCACCCAAAGCGCGATCAGATGTCACCAGAATGGATTGCGCTGCCGTGTCATGCTCGGCCTGCGCGAGGAGATCCGCCGCAATCCATTCCGGATTGGCGGTGGCATCTGCCATGACGACAACTTCGGACGGGCCGGCAATCATATCAATGCCGACCGTACCAAACACGCGGCGCTTGGCGGCTGCGACAAAAGCATTGCCGGGGCCAACAATTTTGGCAACAGGCGCGATGGATTGGGTGCCATAGGCGAGCGCTGCCACAGCCTGCGCACCACCCACACGATAGATTTCATCAACACCAGCGAGTTTGGCGGCCGCCAACACCAGCGGATTCAAAATGCCATCAGGGGTCGGCACAACCATGACGATGCGGCCCACACCTGCGACTTTGGCAGGCGCTGCATTCATCAGAACGGATGAGGGATAGCTCGCTGTGCCACCGGGCACATAAAGGCCCACAGATTGAATGGCCGTCCAGCGCCAGCCAAGCTCCACACCCAAAGCATCAGTGAAGCGATGATCCTGCGGCTTTTGCTTTTCATGATAGGCGACGATGCGCGCATGCGCGAAGCGCAAAGCCTCAAGTGCCTTGGGCTCGCAAGCGGCAGTGGCCGCCTCGATCTCGGCATCGGTGACACGCAAGCCCCCCGACAGATCGACGCGATCAAAGCGTTTCGAATAATCAATCAGCGCCGCATCGCCGCGCTTGATCACATCGGCGATAATGTCGCGCACGATTGTGTCGACCTCTTCCGAGACTTCCCGCTTCATGGCGAGAAGCGCATCGAAACGCGCCGCAAAATCGGGCTCATTCATATCGAGCCGCATCACCATTCGTGTCACTCCAACAAAATCGTTTCAGTGCCCGGCAGGGGCATCATCGATCGCATGTCCAGGTCGATGGGCCGCAGCCCAACGGGGGCCCAGATCGCGCATCTGCGCGTCTACGCATTCGACCTCAAGCCGGATGGCCGCACCACCCGAAAAGACCAGCTCGATGGTGCCCGCCGGGGCCTCTCCGTCGAGGAAAGCGATGGAGAGAAGGTTGAGAACCCCTTCCCTATTCGACCGGTCAAAGCCTGTCGAGGCGACCCGCACCACATTGTCAAAATGCAGCCCCGCGCGGCAGCGCTCCTGCTCGCCACGTTCAGCGGCCACCCAGTCAAAGCGCGAGGCCAGCAGGGCAAAGCGGCGCTGGGCCGGCAAAAAGGCCAGATCGGCCACGCGCACGACAGCATCCTGCAAATTGGTCGAGATGACGCTGAGATCCTCAGCATCGAGCGCAATCAGGCGCAAAACCGCCCCGCCGTCGCCCGTCTGCCCGCCTGCTGTCGCATCTACCATGGTGAAACCTCGTCCTGCCCCCGTGTTAGCGGCAGGCAGAGGCCGGAGCAAGCTTTGGGGGAGATGCCCCCGCGCCGTCCTTGCGAGGAGGCCCTCAGGGCCGACGCGGCAACCCAGAGCCCACGCGCGGCTCTGGATTGCTTCGCTTCGCTCGCAATGACGAGGCGTGGGCCTCAGGCCGGCTCGCGCAGACGTTCGACGGTGGCGCCGCAGGCTTGCAGCTTTTCTTCCAGCTGTTCGAAGCCGCGATCCAGATGATAGACGCGGTGGACGATGGTTTCGCCCTCGGCGGCCAGCGCGGCAATGACCAGAGACACGGAGGCGCGCAGATCGGTCGCCATAACGGGGGCGCCCTTCAGCTTCGGCCGGCCTTCGACAATCGCGACATCACCTTCAAGCTTGATGCGCGCACCCAGACGCGCCAGCTCTTGCACATGCATGAAGCGGTTTTCGAAAATCGTTTCCGTGATGCGCGAGGTGCCATCCGCACCTGACATGAGCGCCATGAATTGCGCTTGCAGATCGGTCGGGAAACCGGGGAACGGCGCAGTGGTTACATCGACGGGACGAATCTTGCCGCCCTTGCGTGAAACACGCAGACCCTGCGCTGTCTCATCAATCTGCGCACCGGTCTGGCGCAGCACATCAAGTGCCAAAGGCAACAGATCGGCTCGAGCGCCTGCGAGCAAAACATCACCGCCCGTCATCGCCACAGCACAAGCATATGTGCCCGCTTCAATGCGATCAGGCAAAACGTCATGGCGTGCGCCATGCAATGATGTCACGCCCTCAATCTCGATGGTGGATGTGCCAGCGCCCGAAATTTTGGCGCCCATTTTCACCAAACAATCAGCGAGATCTTTCACTTCCGGCTCACAAGCCGCGTTTTTGATCAATGTATGACCCTTGGCCAGCGAGGCTGCCATCAAGGCTGTATGCGTGCCACCCACCGTGACTTTGGCAAAATCAATTTCGCCACCGACAAGCCCTTTTTTGGCATCTGCCAAAACATAGCCGCCTTCGATCTCGATATTGGCGCCGAGCTTTTCGAGCACCATGAGCAGAAGATCGACAGGGCGCGTGCCAATGGCGCAACCACCCGGCAGCGAGACTTTTGCCTCACCCATGCGCGCCAGCAGCGGCGCAATCACCCAGAAGGATGCGCGCATGCGCGACACAAGCTCGTAAGGCGCTGTCGTGTCGACAATGGTTTTGGCATCGAGATGAATGGTCTGGCCGGCATAGGGCGAATCGCCCACGCGCTTGCCCTCAAGACGATAATCAACGCCGTGGTTGCCCAGAATACGGTTGAGCTGGTTGACATCGGCCAGACGCGGCACATTTTCGAGCGTCAGCGTCTCTGGCGTCAGCAAAGAGGCAATCATCAGTGGCAGGGCAGCGTTTTTCGCGCCCGAAATCGGAATGATGCCATTCAGCGGGCTGCCGCCGACAATGCGAATACGATCCATCTCACCTCACAACAGGACACCCAAAAGGACATCCAAATCCGGTCACGTGCCTCGGCTCAGAACATGGCGGCAATAAGGTGCAAAGCTCATTCCTGCCCGTCAGCGGAGGATTTTGCTACGTCCTCGCCTGCCCGCGCGCGAGTCTGCGCCTTGCGGCGCGCCAGATTGGCCTTGAGTGCCTTGGCCAATCGCGCTTTTTCAGCCGCTTTAGCGGCCAAAACATGCGCTGACATCTTGTTCTCAGCCGAATCAGTCATAGGGCATCCTGTCGCCTTGCCCCGGACCGAGCAAGCGCGGCTGCCTTTTAAGGCAGCAAGGCGAGGGCTTCAAGCAAGACGACGGGCTTTTGACCCCGCCGGGCTCCCGCCCAAAGCCAGCGAGTTGAAATGCTTTGTTCGGTAAGCTGGCGATATAAAGACCAGCGCATCATCAACCTGCTGCCCATTCCAATAAAAAAGCCCGGCAGCGATGGACGCTGCCGGGCTTCGTTTGCATTTTTTAAATATTAGAAACGCTGCGTGAAGCTAACCATAAGGGTTTCGTAGCTTTCACCCTGGCGCCAACGCGTGTCACGAACCGAACCGTCCGGGTTGAAGAGCTTGTGGGTCTCGTTACCGAACTGGTAATGGCTCAGCTCGACACCGATCGAGGTCTTGGCAGACAGCTTGTAGTCTGCGCCAACGCCAACGACCCAACCAACGTGCTTGCCATTTGTACGTGAATACTGGCCGCTACCATCGGTTTCATCATAGCTGTGCTTGGCGTTCGAGAAAGCCAAGCCGGCTGTGCTGAACAGAGCAACATTGGAAGTTGCCAGACCGAGCTTGCCACGCAGCGAGCCGAGGAGCGATGCCTTGCTGCGGATGTCATAAGTAGGGTCTCCAGCAGACGTTTCACCGCCGCCCTTGAAGCGGCCGAATGAAAACTCTGCGCCAACGCCAGTCAGCAGAGCGCCGGAATTGAAGTCGTAGCCAGCCTTCAAACCAAGTGCGGGGTTGTAGCCGCTCACAACGTGATCATTGACACCGGAATACCAGTAGTCGAGGTCAGAGTACTTCAAAGATGTGCGAGCAACGCCGCCCTGAACGCCGAGATAGAAGCCGGTCCATGAAGCCGGTGCTTCAACAACCGGGGCCGGAGCCTTCGTGCGGGAAGGAAGGTCAGCAGCGAAAGCTGCGGTTGAAAGCGCGCAGAAAACGACGCCAGAAAGCAGATTCTTCAACATAGTTAGCTATCCTTTGTTAGCTAGTGCTAATCACAGGATCCGTATTAGGTTAATGAAAGTAGCGTGCCTGTTACATTTCCCTTTGTTGTGCTTATGTGGCCTATTTGCAACACATATTATACATTTGAATAATAATGGATTTCCAGCCTCAAAGCGTCAGCCTGCCCACTACACGTCTCGTCATTCACGTCCCAATTATCGATCCAATTATCGATCCAAGTATAGAAGCTGAAATCCCTCAAACGGGTGATCAGTCAGGGCTCGTGCCTATTTGTGTCCCTTCACCAGCCATTAC
>CANGRU010000174.1 GCA_947456315.1 Beijerinckiaceae bacterium
GCCAGACTGCGCAGATCGATCTGAAGGGGAGCGCCGTCTTGTGCGGTCTCGGGGGCGGGCTGCGACAGCTGGCGGGCAAAGACGGCGCCTGCCTCGTCGCGGCCAAGCAGAACAGGCTCCCCAGCTCCGCCCAGTGCATCGGCCTGTGTTTTGGAGAAATAGGCCGACAGACCCCGCGGGGTCTCGTGCAAAAGCGGGATTTCGCCCGACAGCACAATGTGGTGTGTCTCAGGGCTGGTGAAAAGGCGAGTGACGAAATCCGCATCATCCCGGCGCATGCCAAGCCGATCGAGCGGGTTTTCGCCATAGCCCGTGCGGGCGGATGCATCCTGTGTCATGGCGCCAAGTCTAGGGCCGTGGGGAGATGGGGGGAAGCGTGAACTGGCCACGCCCCTGTGTGCCGGTTAGGCTCGGTTATTCTTTGAGGCTTTTTTAAAGACGGGACCGGGTCCGGCCCGATCTTGCAAAACTAACACTTAGTGGTATATTTTTAATGGCGCGTATTTTTAAAACCCGGGCCTTTGTGAGTGCCCTGAAAAAACTTGGCATAGCTGACGCGGCTTTGATGCTTGCCGTGCGCGAGCTGTCTGAGGGCTTGCATGATGGCGATCTCGGCGGGGGGCTCTACAAAAAGCGCATAGCAGTTGATGGCAAAGGCAAACGAGGAAGTGTGCGCACAATCATTGCGACCCGCGCCGGACGAGATTGGTTCTATTTGTACGGATTCAGGAAAAACGAGCGGGCAGATATCACGCAACGCGAGCAGGTCGCGCTCAAGATGTTGGCAAAAGATCTGCTCGCGTTGGATGAGGACGCTTTGCAGATCGCCCTGCGAGACAGGGCCATTGAGGAGATTGCCCATGGCACGCGCTAAAGCAGAAAGCCCTCTTCTGGGAGCGATCCATCAAACAGCCGGCGATCTTGCGCGCCTTGGCCTCATCGAAAAGCGAACGATGCGCAAATATGATGTGCTGTGTCTGGTTCCCGTTGAGCCGTTCGATGCAGAGAAAATCAAAAAGCTGCGGCGCTCCCAGAAATTGAGTCAGGCTGTGTTGGCGGCGGTCTTGAACACAAGCGCATCGACTGTCCGCCAGTGGGAGGCAGGCGCCAAGCGCCCAAGTGGCCCCTCGCTCAAACTGCTGAACCTGCTGGCTCGCAAAGGGCTTGATGCGGTTGCGTGAACGGCGCAATCATCCACACGCGTGACCCTTCGCCCCTTGCATCCGGCCCCCCGGACTGCCAAATAGGTCTCGGGAGGTTGGCGGTGGACGCACCACTCGCCAACTGGGTCAGGTCCGGAAGGAAGCAGCCCTAACGAGACCGGGCGGGTCTCTGTCCAGCCTCCCACCTTTTGCCTCCGGCTTTCGGGCCAAGGCGCCCTTTTCCGCGAATTGGCATTCCCCTGCATGACCGACGCGCCTCAGCCGAACGCCCCAAGCCCGGATGACGGTGCCCTTTCATTGGGTCTGGATTTGCCTGTCTCGCCCAAGCCCAGTGCGGGGCCTGCCGGCGAATATCGCGTGCTGGCGCGCAAATACCGCCCCTCCAGCTTCGATGATCTGATCGGTCAGGAAGCCATGGTGCGCACGCTGTCGAATGCGTTCAAACTCGACCGTATCCATCAGGCTTACATTCTCACCGGTGTGCGCGGGGTTGGCAAAACCACGACCGCCCGCATTCTGGCGCGCGCCTTCAATTATGAATTGCCCTCGCAAGGGATCAATCGCCCGACCGTCGATATGCCCGAGCTTGGCGTGCATTGTCAGGCGATCATCGAGAGCCGCCATGTCGATGTGATCGAAATGGACGCGGCCTCCCATACGGGCATCGACGACATTCGCGAGATCATCGAGAGCGCACGCTATCGCCCCGTTATGGCGCGCTGCAAAGTCTATATCATCGACGAAGTGCACATGCTCTCCAAGGCTGCGTTCAACGGCCTGTTGAAGACGCTCGAAGAGCCGCCGCCGCATGTGCGTTTTCTTTTCGCGACGACCGAGATCGAGAAAGTGCCCGTCACGGTGCGCTCGCGCTGCCAGCGCTTCGATCTGCGCCGCATTGAATCGCAAGTGCTGATCGACCATCTGGCCGGCATTTGCGCCAAGGAAGGTGTGCCTGTTGCTGCTGACGCCTTGGCGCTGGTGGCGCGCGCTGCCGAAGGCTCGGTGCGTGATGCACTCTCGCTGCTTGATCAGGCGATTGCCCATGGTTCATCCGCTGGTGCCGATGAAATCGGTGCCGCCACTATCCGCGACATGCTGGGCGTGGCCGATCGTGCGCGCATTGTCGATCTGTTTGAAAATGTCATGCAGGGCGATATTGCCACCGCCATGACGTCGCTGAAGGAACAATATGATCAGGGTGCCGATCCGGCGCTGATCCTGTCGGACCTTGCCGAATTTGTGCATTTCGTCACGCGTCTGCGGCTTGTGCCCGATGCCAAGCCGGATGCCTCCGTCACACCCGAAGAAGTGACACGCGGGCGTGAGTTTGCCAGCGCGCTGGGCACACCGGCGTTGACGCGCGCCTGGCAAATTCTCTCCAAAGGCGTGTCTGATGTGCGCCATTCGCCGCGCCCGCTGGCCGCCGCTGATATGGTGCTGGTGCGTTTGGCCCACGCGTCCGATTTGCCGACACCTGAAGATGTGCTGAAGCGTTTGCAAAATGCGCCGCTTTCATCGGGTGCGCCTGCATCCATGCCGTCCGGCGGTGGTGGGGGCGGTGGCAGTTCTGCCATGGCGCAGGGCTCGGCCATGCGTGCGCCCCTGCCTGTGTCGATTCCGCAAAATGCGCCACGCGCGCAAGCCGGGCCGCGCATTGCGACCTTGCAGGATATGGTGGCGTTGGCGCAGACCAATCGCGACATCCAGATGAAAATCGCGCTCGAATCCGATGTGCGCCCCGTGCGCATTGAAGACGGCACATTTGAATTTGCGCTGGTCGAGGGGGCCTCGCCCCAGCTCGTGGCGCAGATCATGAACAAGCTCAAGGAATGGACCGGCCAGCGCTGGTTGGTTGCCATTTCCAATGAGCCGGGCGCGCCGACCATCAAAGAAGTGCGCGACGCCAAGGAAGCCGAAAAAATGCGCGGTGTGCGCGCCGAGCCTTTGGTGCGCTCCGTGCTGGATCGTTTTCCGGGTGCGGAAATTGTCGCTGTGCGCACGATCGGTGATGTGGAACCCGTTGCCAATGCCTATGCCCCGCAGCAGGGCGGTGAAGATGTCATCTATGCCGATACGCAAATCGGCGAGGATGACGAAGACCTCTGAGGATTTGCCATGAAAGACATGTTCGGGCTGATGAAGCAGGCGCAAGCCATGCAGAAGAAAATGGCTGATCTGCAGGCTGAACTTGAAGATGTGCTGGTTGAGGGCCAATCGGGTGGCGGCATGGTGCGCATCACCATGACTGCCAAAGGCGCAATGCGCGGTGTGGCCATCGACCCGTCGCTGATGAAAGAAGACGACAAAGAAATCGTCGAAGATCTCATCGTCACAGCCCATGAAGATGCGCGCCGCAAGGGCGAGGCTCTGGTGGCTGACAAAATGCAGGCGATCACGGCGGGTTTGCCTTTGCCGCCCGGCATGAAATTGCCTTTCTGAAAGTAAGAGACATTGGCTGAACGTGTTGCCGGTCCAGAAATCCAGCGCCTGATTCAGCTGCTTGCGCGGTTGCCCGGGCTCGGGCCGCGTTCGGCACGCCGCGCCGCTCTGCATCTCATCCGCAAAAAAGAAGAATTGCTCGGGCCGCTGGCCGACGCGATGCAAGTGGCGCGTGAGCGCATCATCACCTGCACGGCGTGCGGCAATGTCGATACGATGGACCCGTGCACCATTTGCTGTGATGAGCGCCGCGATGCCTCTGTCATTATCGTGGTCGAGACAGTTGCCGATTTATGGGCGCTGGAGCGCGCCGCTGCCATGCGGGCGCGTTATCATGTGCTCGGCGGCACTTTGTCACCGCTCGATGGTGTGGGCCCCAAAGATCTCAATCTGACCACGCTCGTGGATCGTGTGCAGAAAGAGCGCGTGCGTGAAGTCATTCTCGCGGTCAATGCAACGGTCGATGGCCAGACAACGGCGCATTATGTGACCGACCTGCTGAGTGCACAGAATATCCGCGTGACACGTCTGGCGCACGGCGTGCCTGTGGGTGGCGAACTCGATTATCTCGATGACGGCACGCTGGCGGCAGCCATCAGAAGCCGCACGGATTTTTGATCGCGCCAGCCTCGTCATTGCGAGCAAAGCGAAGCAATCCAGCAACGTCACCTGTCGATATTCACGCTATGGATTGCCGCGTCGCCTTCGGCTCCTCGCAATGACGGATCCACTTATTCCGTGGTCAGCAACGGCACCCCGGTCTCGCCCTTGAACTCGACCTTTTCGATTCTGTCGCCATGGCGGATGATTTTGCCTGTCGAGACGGTGATGTCTTCGACATCTTTTGTCACCAACCGGAAATGCTGATCAAGTTTGGCAACACGCTCGGACAGGCGGCGCACGTCCTGCATCAGAATGTGGACTTCTTTCTGGATGACGTGGGCTTGTTCGCGCATTTTGGAATCACGCACCAGAGCTTGTGTGACCTGCACCGCCATCATCAATAGTGAGGGCGAGATGATGCTGATGTTTTCGCGATAGCCCTTCTGGA
>CANGRU010000175.1 GCA_947456315.1 Beijerinckiaceae bacterium
GCAAGCCCCTGCTGATGGCCGCCGCGCTGTATTTCACACAAGGCAAGTCCGGCAACAATCTGCCACGCGACAGTGTGGCGCGCTTCCATCTTGGCAATGGCGCACAATTGGAGCGCATCAACTGGCATGGCGACCTGTCCAAAAAGGGCCTCGCACAGGCCCATGGACTGATGGTCAATTACCTCTATGAGCTTGATGCCATCGAGGAGAACCACGAGGCTTTTGCTGATCGTGGTGAAATCATCACATCCAGCGAAGTGCGCCAGCTCCTCAAGCGCAAGGGCGCATCGCGCAACGCGCCTGAAGCCGCCGCAAGCTGAAGGGTTTATCCCGACACTCGACTCGGTCTATTGTGCTCCCAACGAAAAACACAAGGGGGAGCCGCAATGGCCGATGATACACCACCACAGGACAAACCAGACGGCGCGCGCGGCAGCGCCTTTGATGTGCTGATGTCCTTTCTGAAAATCGGCGGCTCGGCGTTTGGTGGCTCGACGCAAGCCATGGTCTTCCGCGAAGTGGTCGATCGTCGCCAATGGATGAACGAGCAGCAGTTTCTGGTCGGCCAAGCCATTGCGCAGGTTCTGCCCGGTGCCAATCCCGTCAATCTCGCGCTTTATATGGGCCTCAAGGTTGCCGGCGGCTTGGGGGCAGCTGCGGCTGTGTTCGGCATGGTCATCCCCGCTTTCTGCATCATCATGGCTATGGGCTTTGCCTATAGCGAACTGTCCAGCCTGCCGGTGACCAGCTTCGTGCTGCATGGCGTGGCAGCCGCGGGCGTGGGTGCGACAATTTCGCAAGGATTGAAGACCACCCGCAAACTGCCCAAGCGCGCCTCGACCATCATCGTCGGACTGGGTGTGTTTGTGGCCATCGGCCTGTTGCGCTGGCCCATGATCCCTGTGGTCATTGTCGCTGTGCCGCTTTCCATCGTCTGGGCCTATCTCGACCAGCGGAGGGCTGCGTGATGGACAATAAACTTCTTGGACTTTTCATTGTCTTCGCGCCGCTCTCGCTGCTCTCCTTCGGTGGCGGACAGGCGATTGTGGCGGATATTCAATATCAGACGGTCACTGTGCATGGTTATCTCAGCAATGCGCAATTTGCCGATCTCTTCGCCGTGTCGCGCGCAGCCCCTGGCCCCAGCACGTTGATTGCAGCCCTCATCGGCTATCAGGTGGCGGGATTCTGGGGCGCGATTGTCGCCTGCCTTGGCATTTATGTGCCTTCCTCGCTGCTGGTCTATGGCATTGCCAGCTGGTGGCAGAAGCACAAGACCTCGCCGGTAAAAATTGCGGTCGAGCGCGGGCTGGCGCCTGTGGCGGTGGGCCTGATTTTTGCGGGCGCACTGGCGGTGGTGCGCGCAGCCCTTGCCAATGAACCCAACAATATCATCGTGGCGTTGGAGCTTGTGACTTTGGCGATCTGCTGTTCGATTTTCTACTTTTCGAAAATCGGCTCTTACACGGTCGTGTTCACAACAGGCGGCCTGTTCTTCCTGATCCATCTGCTTGCTTTCTAAGCAGTCACCCGTGCAGCCTTAGGCCCTTGTCTGAGGCTGCCGGACGGGCCATATCAGTTCCAGTCCTGCTGGAGCCCGAGCCTCGTGTCGCACAATCCTTTTTTTGAAACCTGGTCCACGCCGTTTGGCATACCGCCTTTCGACCAGATCAAGACCGATCATTTCAAACCCGCTTACGAGAAAGCGCTGCCGCTACATGTGGCGGAGATCGCCGCCATTCGCGACAATCCGCAGGCGCCGACTTTCGACAATACGATTGCCGCTTTTGAAAAAGCCGGCGGCGCATTGTTGAAGATCAACAAAGTGTTCTGGAATCTGACGGGCACCGAGTCCGACGAGGCTCTGCAAAAGATCGAGCGCGAGATTTCGCCTGTGCTGGCACGCCATGGCTCGGAGATTTTTCTCGATGCCAAAATGCTGGCGCGCATCGAGGCGATCATGGCGGGGCCGGAATGGGCCAGCCTCAATGCCGAACAGCAGCGCCTGACCGAGCGCATGAAGAAAGCTTTTGTGAGCTCGGGTGCCAAACTCAATGATGCCGAGCGCGCACGCCTCACCGAGATCACTGCACGGCTTGCGACACTTGGCACACAATTTTCGCAAAACATTCTGAAGGACGAAGGCGATTTCGTGCTCTGGCTCGAAAAGCCGGACGATCTGGCTGGTCTCTCGCCTGATTTTCTGGATGCAGCTGCAGCGCTTGCCACATCACGCGGGCGCGCAGGCCAACATGCGGTTGGTCTGTCACGCGGACAGGTGGAGACATTCCTCACCTCGTCCACACGCCCTGATCTGCGCGAGGCTTTGCTCAATGCTTTTCTGGCGCGTGGCGAGAAAGGTGGCGAGAGCGACAATCGCGCCATTATTGCCGAGACTTTGGCGCTGCGCGCCGAACGCGCCAAGCTTTTGGGTTATGAGACTTACGCCCATTACAAGCTTGATGACACAATGGCAGAAACACCCGAAGCCGTGCGCGAATTGCTCAACGCTGTCTGGCCGCCTGCCCTGCAAGCAGCAGCCCGCGAGCGTGACCGGCTGGCCTCTCTTGCTGCCGAAGACGGACAGAACGGCCCGTTCCGCAAAGCGGATTGGCGCCATTATGCGGAAAAGCTGCGCGCACGCGATTATGCCATCGACGACAATGCGCTGCGCCCTTACTTTCCGCTGTCGCGGATGATTGACGCGGCTTTCTTTGTTGCCACAAAACTCTTCGGCCTGACCTTTGAAGAGCGCCGCGACCTGCCGCTCTACAATCCCGATGTGCGTGCCTTTGACGTGAAAGACGCAAGCGGCGCGCATGTGGCGCTGTTCCTGGGTGATTATTTTGCACGCCCCTCCAAGCGCGGCGGCGCCTGGATGTCAGCCTTCCGCACGCAGCAGAAGCTCGAAGGCAATATCCGCCCGATCATTGTCAATGTGCTCAACATTGCCAAGCCCGCGAGCGGCGGCGATCCGTTGCTCAGCATGGATGAAGCACGCACTTTGTTCCATGAATTCGGTCATGCCCTGCATGGCATGTTGTCGGATGTAACCTACCCGTCACTGGCCGGCACATCCGTCTCGACCGACTTCGTCGAATTGCCCTCGCAGCTTTATGAACATTGGTTGCTGCAACCCGAAGTGCTGCGCCGTTTTGCTCTCCACCATGAGACGGGCGCGCCGATCCCTGATGCGTTGATCGACAAGATCAAAGCCGCGCGCGGTTTCAATCAGGGCTTTGCCACGGTTGAATATTGCGCCTCGACCTTTGTTGATCTCGATATGCATCTCGACAATTCAGCCACACAAGACCCGCTGGCCTTCGAGAAAAAGGTTCTGGACGCGATCCGCATGCCCGATGAAATCGCCATGCGCCATCGCTCTCCGCATTTCTCGCACATCTTTTCCGGCAGCCATTATGCGGCGGGCTATTACTCCTATCTCTGGTCGGAAGTGCTCGATGCCGATGCGTTCTCCGCTTTTGAGGAGACAGGAGATGTGTTCAACCCCGCACTCGCCAAGCGCCTGCGCGATTACATTTATGGAGCGGGCAATCTGCGTGATCCGAAGGCCGCTTACATTGCCTTCCGCGGCAAATTGCCGGGCGTGGATGCGTTGCTCGCCAAGCGTGGTCTGGCATGAGCGAGCCGCGCAAGACGATCTATTATGATGGCGCCTGCCCGCTCTGCACGCTGGAGATTGCGCATTATCAAAAGCAGGAGGGCGCCGAGAATCTGTGCTTTCGCGATGTGTCACGCGCCGACGAGACGCCGGGCGCTGATCTGACGCGCGAACAGGCGCTCGCGCGTTTTCACATCCGCAAGGCGGACGGCACGCTGCTCTCGGGCGCGGCGGCTTTTGTGGCGATCTGGGAAGATTTGCCAAAATGGCGCTGGGCCGCGCGTGTTGCACGCGTGCCCTGTGTCTTGCCGCTGATGGAAGTGGGCTATCGGCTGTTCTTGCCGCTGCGGCCTTTTTTGGCGCGGGTGGTGAAAAGAACCCCGTGAGCGCCAAACCTTCTCCCTGAGGGAGAAGGTGGCGGCGGAGCCGCCGGATGAGGGGTTACAATCAAATGAGGTGAGGGCGTAACCCCTCACCCCGGCGCTTTGCGCCGACCCTCTCCCTCTGGGAGAGGGTGATTATTCGTCGCCCTTCGCGCCTTCCAGCACTTTCAAGTCCGGCTTCAGCACAGAGGCGTCGGCCAGTTTCTTGATGAGATGGGGCGGTGTTGCATAAACATCCCTGAATGCGGCCGCCATGTCTTCGCCTGTCATCGGATTGACTTCCTGATCGCTCTTGTCCGCTTCGTTGATCAGATCCTTGTCTTTCATCGCCTCATTGAATGCCTTGCGCAAAGCAGCCACGCGATCCGTTGGCACGGCTTCCGCCACAAACAGCGGACGGCCCAATTCAAAGGCTGTGAACTGCACTTTGAGAATCTGCTTGGTGTCGGGATCTTCCGCCAGATCAACGATAAGCGGCACATCTTTCAGATCCTGATGCGGACGCAAACCCATTTGGAAGAGGATTTTATATTTGCCGCTTTGCACCATGTCTTTGTAATGCGGCTTCAGACTGGTCCAAGAAAAGGAACCGCGTCCATCGACTTCGCCGCGCTCCATGGCGAGATTCATTTCATTGCCGCCGGGGAA
>CANGRU010000176.1 GCA_947456315.1 Beijerinckiaceae bacterium
ACGTCAAGGCAGGGAATAACACGGCATTTAAGCACGCCGAGCCTCCCGCGCTACGCGGATCAAATTCAACGCCGATGCAGGATCAAGACGGCCATCGTAAAGCGCGCGGCCCGTGATTGCACCGGCGAGCTTTTCGCAATCAGGCATCAACAGGCGCTCGACATCGGCCAGTGAGGCAAGGCCACCGGATGCAATGACGGGAATGGACAAAGCTTCCGCGAGAGCAAGCGTTGCTTCGATGTTCAGCCCTTTGAGAACACCATCACGCGAAATATCCGTATAGATAATCGCTGCAACGCCGGCATCTTCAAAACGTTTGCCCAGTTCAAGAGCTGTGACTTGCGAGACCTTGGCCCAGCCATCAACGGCTACGAGCCCATCGCGTGCATCAATACCAACAGCAATCTTGCCGGGGTGATTGCGTGCAGCTTCGCGCACAAGATCGGGATCACGAACGGCGGCTGTTCCGATGATGACGCGCGTGACGCCTTTGGAAAGCCAACCATCAATGGTGCGCATATCACGGATGCCGCCACCTAATTGAACGGGCATTTTGATGCGTTTCAAAATGGATTCGACGGCTTGTGCATTGCGCGGTTCACCGGCGAAGGCGCCATCCAGATCGACCACATGCAAATATTCGAAACCCTGATCTTCGAACGCTTGTGCTTGTGCGGCCGGGTCCGTGTTGAACACAGTGGCTTGGTCCATGTCGCCATGGATCAGGCGCACGCATTCGCCCTGTTTGAGATCGATCGCAGGAAAAAGGATCAAGGTGTCCACCTCAGGAAATTGGCGATCAGCGCCAGTCCAAGTTTCTGGCTCTTTTCGGGATGGAATTGGGTGCCGACGATATTGTCGCGTCCGACCATGGCTGTGAGCTCACCACCATATTCGGTGGAAGCGATGACCTGATCGGGATCGGCAGCTTGTAGATGATAGGAATGGACGAAATAGGCGTGCAAACCGTTTTCGCCGGTCGGAATATCTTTGAGAAGCGGATGTGCGCGGCGCGCCTTCAGCGTATTCCACCCCATATGGGGAACTTTTAAATGGGGTGCGTCGGGCTTGATCTCGATGACTTGGCCCGGGATCCAGTTCAAACCTTCCGCCACACCATGTTCAAGTCCGCGTGTGGCCAATAATTGCATGCCAACGCAAATTCCGAGGAATGGCTTACCACCGCGGATCACGCTGTCTTCCAGCGCTTCCACCATACCGGCAACGTGATCAAGTCCGCGGCGACAATCAGCGAAAGCGCCCACACCCGGCAGCACAATGCGGTCGACCCGTCGCACAACATCGGGGTCAGATGTCACAACGACTTGCACGCCTTGTTCGGCAGCAGCGCGCTCAATCGCTTTATGAGCTGAGTGCAAATTACCGGAGCCATAATCAACAATGGCGACACTCATCGCTCAGGCTCCCGCAGACGGAAAAAGGCCAACAAGTTTCGGCACTGCATTCACGGTTGAAGCTTCGCTGGACGAGCTACGATCTTGCATCGACCAACGGGAAAAGAAGCGGCGTTCTGCATCTGCACGGCGGCTGTCTTGTACAAGATCAATCATATGAAAGCCGCGACGCTCCAAGGCAAAGCGGCGCACGCTGGTTGCTTCGAAACCCAGCGCCAGCGCCACGATGAAGTCGATGAGACTTTGCGTCATGATCGGCAAAATATGCTCATGGACCAGATAGCCCAGCGTTATCTGCAACAGGATCCAAGCCAGCAGCACAAACCATGCACGCGTCCAGATGAGCCAAAATGGCCCCAGTAAAAAGGCCGGCCAACTGAATCCTTCGCGCACGAAGATCGCCCGCTCGAAAGCGGACGGCTCGTCAGGGGATCCCTTTATATGGACCGAATAAATGCCCATGTGGCGGTGCTCAGCCGGCGAGGCTGCCCTTGGTAGAGGGCACGCGATCTTTCTGGCGCGGATCAATAGCGATGGCCGCACCCAGAGCGCGCGCAAGACCCTTGAAGCAGGATTCCGCGATATGGTGATCATTGAGACCGTAGAGGGTCTCGATGTGCAAAGTGATCCCGGCATTCATCGCAAAAGCCTGGAAAAACTCGCGCACCAGATCTGTGTCGAAGTCACCAATCTTGCTGTGATGAAAATTTGTGCGGAAGACGAGGAAGGGTCGTCCGGAAATATCCAGCGCAACACGGGTGAGTGTCTCATCCATGGGCAAGAGGGCATCCGCATAGCGGGTGACGCCGCGCAGATCGCCGAGCGCCTGCCGGATTGCTTGACCCAGCACGATACCCGTATCTTCGACCGTGTGATGCTGATCGATGTGCAGATCGCCTTTGGCCTCGATCTCGATATCGATGAGGCTGTGACGGGCAATCTGATCGAGCATGTGGTCGAAGAAACCGATGCCGGTCTTGATCGAAGCCATGCCCGTGCCGTCGAGCTTGACCGTCGCCTTGATGTCGGTTTCGCGAGTTTGACGCGAAAGTGTGGCGCTACGCATGATGAACGTCCTGAGCTAGTATGGGGGCTTCTAGCAAGCCCGGTGCCGTATGGCTACCTCGGACCGGCGCTTGAGCGGCTTTCTGGCCATAGTCTTAGCTGACAGAGCCTTGTCAGTTTCTTACCGGTTTCGTGAATACGGTTTTCGGGCCTTAATTGGCTGGACGGATGGCGGGCATGTGCCTCTTGCGGGTCTCTGGGTGCTCTCCCCGCGGATCAGGGCGGGGAGACTTTGGTCGGCTCAGCAGCAAAATCATGTCGATGCTGCCTTGAATGACGCCATTGAGCCATTTTGTCCTGTGCCGCTGAAAGGCTTGCCAGACGGTCTGCCGATTTGCGATAAGGCGGCCTTGCTGATCGGAGCCATGACGCATGCAAGCCTTCCCACAGCTCGTCTTTTCAGGTGTTCAGCCGACGGGCAATTTGCATCTGGGCAATTATCTCGGGGCCATCACGAAATTCGTGGCTTTGCAGGACACCCATGATTGCATTTATTGCGTCGTCGATTTGCATGCGATTACGGTCGCGCAAAAGCCGTCAGAGCTGACATCCAATATTCGTGAAGTGACGGCCGCCTTCATCGCGGCAGGCATTGATCCTAAAAAACACATTGTTTTTAACCAAAGCCAAGTCGCAGAACATGCTGAATTAGCTTGGATTTTCAACTGTGTGGCGCGCATCGGCTGGCTCAACCGCATGACGCAATTCAAGGAAAAGGCCGGCAAGGATCGCGAAAACGCATCCGTTGGCCTTTATGCCTATCCGACGCTGATGGCAGCTGACATTCTTGTTTATCGCGCGACCCATGTGCCGGTGGGCGAAGATCAGAAACAGCATCTCGAGCTGGCGCGTGATATTGCGCAAAAATTCAACAACGACTTTCTGGCTGACAATGCTGATTATGCTGACGGGAAAGGTTTTTTTCCGCTACCCGAGCCTCTCATTCAAGGCCCTGCCACGCGCGTGATGAGCCTGCGGGATGGGTCGAAAAAAATGTCGAAGTCCGATCCGTCTGACAATTCGCGGATCAATTTGGCCGATGATGCGGATACGATTGCGCAGAAGATTCGCAAAGCAAAGACCGATCCGGATGCATTGCCTTCGGCTCTGGAAGGTCTGGCTGGGCGGCCCGAGGCTGACAATCTCGTGGGCATTTATGCCGCGCTGGAAGACAAGACCAAGCTCGACATTCTGCAGCAATTCGGTGGCGGCAATTTTTCGACCTTTAAATCGGCTCTCGTCGATCTGACAGTCGCCAAGCTCGCCCCGATTGGCGGTGAAATGCGCCGTCTACAGGCAGATCATGCCTATATTGACAGCGTTCTGCGTGATGGGGCCAACCGTGCTCGTGCCCGGGCGGCCGCCACCATGACCGCTGTTCGCGATATTGTCGGTTTTGTGCGCTGAGGGCGCGACACAATCGCCATTGATCTTCGGGGGTTTAAGCCCTTATCTGTGAGCGTCATCCGTCGCCGGCCTTGAACCGGACGCCGAGGAGAAAGCCATGTTCATCCAGACTGAAGCCACGCCTAATCCCGCCACGCTCAAGTTTTTGCCGGGCCGCACGGTCCTGCCTGAGGGCACGCTCGAAATTCGAGATGTCGATGCAGCGGCAAAATCGCCTCTCGCCAAGGCACTTTTTGCGATTCCTGGTGTTTCGACGGTGTTTTTTGGCTCTGATTTTGTTTCCGTCAGCAAGTCGGATGGCGAGTGGCAGCATCTGAAGCCTTCAGTGCTGGGCGCCATTATGGAACATTTTGTGTCCGGCGCACCGCTGCTGGTCGAGGGTCAGGACACGTCCGGTTCGGATGAAGGCGAAGAATTTTTTGCGCCCGAACATGCTGAAACGGTTGCGACGATCAAAGATCTTCTTGAAACCCGCATTCGCCCAGCTGTGGCCGGTGATGGTGGCGACATCACGTTCCGTGGTTTTCGCGATGGCATTGTTTATTTGACGATGAAAGGCGCTTGCTCGGGCTGCCCATCCTCCACAGCCACGCTCAAAAGCGGCATTCAGAATCTTCTCAAGCATTTCTTGCCGGAAGTGCAATCGGTCGAGCAGCTCTGATCTGATGAAAGTCCTCGCTATCGACACATCACAGGCGGCAGTTTGTGCCTGCATTATGGGCGATGACGGGGCATTATTGGCTCATGAAGTGCTGCC
>CANGRU010000177.1 GCA_947456315.1 Beijerinckiaceae bacterium
ACCATCGAGCTCTTGCAAAACATGAACCAGCTGGTCAACGAGACGATCAAGTCTATGACCGATTATGATCATTGGCATGAGATTGACCGCTGGGATTATGCGGAAGACGGGTTTGGCGATTGCGAAGATTATGTTTTGGTCAAGCGTCGGGCTTTAATGGCGCTCGGGCTTCCATCCTCGGCTTTGCTCGTTACGATTGTGCGCGATGAACATCTGGACGGTCATGCGGTGCTGACTGTGCGCACGGATCGCGGCGACCTCATCCTCGACAATGTTGCCACTGATGTGAAGCTCTGGTTCCGCACACCTTATCGTTTTATGAAAATGCAATCGGCCTACGACCCTAATGTTTGGCTGGGCATTGGCGCTGCAGCTGCGCGTCCACAATTGGTGTCGCGTTGACCAAACGTAAGTTCAGCTTGTCTGAGGCGTGAACGGCGCGTTTGATGGCCCTCTTTGTTGAGAGGTCACTCATGTTTCGTTCGTTGATTTTAAGCACCATGCTCATTTGCGTAGCGGCGGTGGCTCATGCGCAGGATTCTGCCATGAAGACTTGCGGGGAGAAATGGCAATCGGCCAAGGCAGCCGGCACGGCGGGTGGGAATACCTGGCCCAAATTTCTGGCCGAATGTCGGGCCGGTCTGAGCGCTACGCCAGCTGCCAACCCGGAGGTCAAGCCCGCGTCTGTTCCCGCCAAATCGCCCTCCGAGCCCAAAGGCTCGCCTGTTTTGCCCGCAGCGGTGGATGGCAAATTTACCAGTCTTCGTCCGGCACAGGCCCGTCAGAAGACCTGTAGCGAGCAGTTTCAGGCCAACAAGGCCAGTGACGCCAATGCCGGGCTTCGATGGATCCAAAAGGGGGGTGGCTATTGGAGTCTGTGCAACAAGAAGCTGAAGGGCGCCTGATCCACCATACCTTTGGCCAGCGCCACTCTGGCGCATGGACAGGGCAGGGCGCTCATCTTATAAGCGGCGCGCATTCTAGCTTGCCGGAGCACCCATGAGCATCGCCGCCGAAGCCGATTTCGCCACCCAGCGTCAGACGATGGTGGATTGCCAGATCTGCACCTTCGATGTGACGGATCCGGTGGTGATTGACCGTTTTCTGGCCGTGCCTCGCGAGCGTTTTCTGCCAAGTCATCTGCAGGCTTTGGCCTATTCCGATGCCACTCTTGAAATCCGCGCCGCTCAGGAAACACGCGTGCTTCTCGCGCCCCTCGTTTTGGCGCGTATGATGCAGGGTGCAGGTCTGGTGGCCACCGATCGCGTGCTCGATGTGGCTGGTGCAGCGGGTTATTCTGCGGCGCTTCTGGCCGGTCTGGCTCGGGATGTCGTCTCGCTGGAATCAGATGCCGCACTTTCCGCGCAAGCAGCGGCAAACTTCGCTGCTGCCGGTCTGACCAATGCACATGCCGTGGCAGGTGCACTGGATGCTTCCAGCGTCAGTGGCAGTTTTGACCTGATTTTCGTCAACGGCGCTGTCGAAGACGGCCTTGATGCTTTGCTGGCCAAACTCACAGCAGGCGGGCGCTTGATCGCGATCCAGATGATCGCCGGCCATGCTGGCAAAGTGACCCGCTTCGAGAAGGTTGGCAGCGAGACGAGCCGCCGCGTCTTGTTCAATGCCGCGGCTCCGGTGCTCAGCGCGTTTGCGGCCCGCAAGTCTTTTGTCTTCTAGGCTCATTTGTAACTTTATTTGATATTTATGTTTTTTAATTTGTTGCGTTTTTATTCGCCGCGTTATGTTTGAGGCGAAACCGGTCTGTTCCAGAGCTCATAAATGTCAGCCGCCCTCACGGCTGTTGTGAATTCAGTAACCGGTAAGGTTAATAGTTTGGTTCAGAGAGTTCTGATTCGAGGATTACAATGGTTCGTCGTGACAAGATTGTTTCAGGTTTCGGCCCGCGCCGGACCTGTGTGTCTGAGCGTTTGATCGCGCTCGCGGCATTTACAGCTTGCGCGATGGTCGCAGCAGCACCTGTGTCTGCGGAGACAATCTCCAACGCACTGGCGCGGGCTTATGCCTACAATCCGGATTTGAACCAGCAGCGTGCTTCTGGCCGTGCGACAGATGAGACTATGCCGTCAGCTCTGTCTGGTTATCGTCCGACTGTCACAGCAACCAGTGATATCGGTCGCGCTTGGCAAGAGACGCATTCGGGTGCTGCCGCCAAAACTCCTGGTGATGTTCGTGCATCTACTTCGCCACGTGGTGCTGGTGTGACGGTCACCCAAAATCTCTGGAACGGCAACCGCACCATGAATGGTGTGTCCAAAGCCGAAGCCCAGATTTTCTCTGCACGTGAACAGATCCGCTTGACGGAACAAAATGTGCTCTCCAACGCGGCCACGTATTATATGAACGTGCTGCGTGATACGGCCATTCTCAATCTGCGTCGTAACAATGTGGAAGTGCTTGAGCAGCAATTGCGCCAGACACGTGATCGTTTCCAAGTTGGTGAAGTGACGCGCACCGATGTGGCTCAATCAGAGGCCTCTCTGGCGCAAGGGCAGGCGGACGCATTCACCGCACAGTCCAATTTGCAAACCAGCATTGCCAACTATCGCAATGTCATTGGTGACGAGCCCAAGAATTTGCAGGCTGCCCGTCCCCTCGACAAACTGATCCCGCCTTCCTTGCAGGCTGCCATCGGCATGTCCGAGGCAGAACACCCCGCATTGCAGGCCGCTCGCTTCACTGCTGAGGCAGCAAAAATCAATGTTCGCGTGGTGGAAGGTCAGCTTTACCCCACCATTGGCGTGACCGGCTCGCTGGCCCGCCGCAATGATGCCATTTCCGCACCCGGCGTGAATTCCACGCAGGCTTCCATCGTCGGCTCATTGTCTGTTCCGATTTATGAAGGTGGTGCAACTTATGCCGCGGTCCGGCAGGCCAAGGAATTGTTTGCCCAATCGCAATTGCAGGCCGATCTTCAGCGCGAGACCATTCGCGCTACGGTCGTCTCGACATGGGGTGTCTGGGCCAATTCGTCCGCTGTGATTCAGGCGGCTCAGGCGCAAGTCCGTGCAGCTGAAATCGCGCTCAATGGCGTGCGCGAGGAGGCTAAGGTCGGCCAGCGCACGACACTTGATGTGTTGAATGCACAGCAAGTTCTGCTCAATGCCCGCGTGCTTCTGGTCACTGCCCAGCGCGACCGCGTTGTGGGCTCCTATTCAGTCGTGGCATCGACGGGTCGCCTGTCTGCCAACACGCTGGGTCTCGAGGTCGCAGCCTATGACCCGACCGACCATTACGAGCAGGTCAAGGGTAAGTGGATCGGCACTGGCACGCCGGATGGCCGCTAAGCTGACGCTCCGGTAAAACCTGTCCACAGCAGCTTTTTTCAACGCCTTGCTCTGCAGGGTCGGCACGTTCAAAGTGGGTTTCAGGGCGGCTTTGCCGTTCGCCCTCATTGTTGACGCGTATCTGAAAGAGCTCCGGCATCATGACTGCCATTTCGGAATCCAAGGCTGCTGAACAGCGTGCCCATGAACCCTCTATGGAGGAGATTCTGGCTTCGATTCGTCGCATTATTTCCGAAGATCAGGCTCTGCCGCTCTCTCCACGTACGGCTCCGCCTGTGCGCTTGGCTGAGCCTACTCTGTCTGCCCCGCCTGTGGCTCCGATCCGCCCCTTGCCGCCCACACCCGCTTATTCTGCCACGCGCCAGCCAGAGCCCTTGCGCCAAGCCCCGCCGCGCCTCGTCGAGCCGGCGCCTGCGCCTCCAGCTCCTGCGCCCGTGCCTTTGACCCCGTCCTATGACGAGCTTGAAGAGCCTTTGCTCTCGCAAAAGGCCGATGCGGCTGTTTCGACCTCGTTTCAGGCTCTGAACACGGTTCGTTCTGGCCTGCCGGGTGCGGAGGCCATGGATGCCATGGCGCGCGATCTTCTGCGCCCCATGCTCAAACAATGGCTGGATGACAATCTCCCCCCCATCGTCGAGCGTTTGGTGCGGGCCGAAATCGAGCGTGTAGCCCGCGTGCCTCGTTAAGCCGGGCAATCTTGCCCCCTTTCATTGACAGTCTGACCGCGCTCGGCTTTTTAAGCCGCAATGCAGAGTCGTGCGTCTCGCGCGCCAGATGACACAAGTTCGGATATTTCGATGATGGAAAAGACCTTCGACCCCGCCAGCGTGGAAACGCGCATTGCCCTCGCTTGGGATGCAGCTGAGGCATTCAAAGCGGGACGTGCGGACCGTGCGGGTGCGGAAACATTTTCCATTGTCATCCCGCCGCCCAATGTGACGGGTTCGTTGCATATGGGCCATGCGCTCAACAATACGTTGCAGGACATTCTGTGCCGCTTCGAGCGCATGCGCGGCAAGGATGTGTTGTGGCAGCCGGGGACCGATCATGCAGGCATTGCCACGCAAATGGTGGTCGAGCGCCAGCTCGCAGATCGTGGCGAGCCGGGTCGTCGCGACATGGGCCGCGAAAAGTTTCTGGAAAAAGTCTGGGCCTGGAAAGCGGAATCGGGTGGCGCGATTGTCAACCAGCTGAAGCGATTGGGTGCATCCTGTGATTGGACACGCGAACGCTTCACCATGGATGAAGGTCTGTCGCGAGCGGTTCTCAAAGTCTTCGTTGAACTGCACCGCCAAGGTCTTA
>CANGRU010000178.1 GCA_947456315.1 Beijerinckiaceae bacterium
GACGATGCACGTCTGCATCGATCCGGTCGATGTCGACCCGGAGTTCGCTGAGGATCGTCTGAGGATCCTTGTCGGCGTCAGAATTGGCGGCCACGGACGAGGTCTCGCTGGAACGGGAATGTGCGCCTGTCTTACTGGCGAGCGCCCTTTAATGCAAAGGAAACTACCCGCGAAAGCTTGCCCCCGGACAGCTTGACTTGCCTTGGAGCGGATCATAACACCGAAGAAGTCGTTCGAAATAGCGGACGGAAGGTTCGGAGTTAAGGTCTGTGACAGAGATTGATCCTCTGAAGGCGGGTCAAGCCGCGCGGCGCGAAGTCGATGCGCCGCACAGTCTTGTGCTGAGCTTGCCTGCTGACCGGCCCTTGATGATGGATGCCGGCGTCGGCCTCGCGCCCCTGATCATCGCCTACCAGACCTATGGCACCCTGAATGCCGATAAAACCAATGCCATTCTGGTTTGCCATGCGCTGACCGGCGACCAGCATGTCGCCAATATACACCCCCTGACCGGCAAGCCCGGCTGGTGGGAAATCATGGTCGGACCCGGCAAACCCATCGATACAGACCGCTTTTTCGTGATCTGCTCAAATGTTCTGGGCGGCTGTCTGGGCACGACCGGGCCCGCCTCCACCAACCCCGCCACCGGCATGCCCTACGGGCTGGATATGCCGATGGTCACGATCCGCGACATGGTGCGCGCGCAAGCGCTTCTGGTCGACCATCTTGGTATCAGCAAATTATTTTGTGTGATCGGCGGGTCGATGGGGGGCATGCAGGTTCTGCAATGGGCGGCGAGCTATCCCGAACGCGTCTTTTGCGCCATCCCGATTGCGACCGCGCCGCGCCACTCCTCGCAAAACATCGCCTTCAATGAAGTTGGTCGCCAAGCCGTCATGGCCGATCCCGAATGGGCCGGCGGGCGATATTTTGACTTTGGCAAGAGCCCCACCAAAGGCCTCGCCGTTGCACGCATGGCCGCGCATATTACTTATCTGTCGGATGAAGCCCTGCACCGCAAATTCGGTCGCAAATTGCAGAACAAGACAGCCCCGACTTTCTCTTTCGATGCGGACTTCCAGATCGAGAGTTATTTGCGCCATCAAGGCTCGACCTTCGTTGAGCGTTTCGATGCCAATACCTATCTCTATCTGACACGCGCCATGGATTATTTTGATCTGGCGGAAGATTACGACGGATCTCTGGCGCGTGCCTTCAAAGACACCAAAACCCGCTTTTGTATCGTGTCCTTTACCTCCGACTGGCTTTTTCCCACGTCAGCATCACGTTCGATCGTTCATGCCCTCAACGCCAATAGCGCATCGGTCTCCTTCGTTGAGATCGATACGGACAAAGGCCATGATGCATTTCTGCTCGATGTTCCAGACTTGTTGGCAACAACATCCGGATTTATCGAAAGCTCCGCGCGTGCCTTCGGACTCAAGGAGGCAAAAAGCGCATGACCCATGCAACGCAATATTTTGCAGCAGATTCAGCCCGTATCGATCTGCTCGTTGTGAAAGATATGGTCGCTGCCAATACGCGCGTGCTTGATATCGGCTGCGGTGACGGCACGCTTTTGCGCATGCTGGCAGAAGAACGCGGGGTTGACGCGCGCGGTATGGAATTGTCACAGCGTGGCGTGAATGATTGCGTTGCCAAAGGGCTTTCTGTCATTCAGGGCGATGCGGACACAGATCTTGCTGATTATCCAGACGACAGTTTTGATTATGTGATTTTGTCGCAAACACTGCAGGCAACACGCAATCCTCGTCGCGTGCTCGAACAGATGCTGCGCATAGGAAAGCGCGCCATCGTATCATTTCCGAATTTTGGTCACTGGAGCATTCGTTTGCAAATCATGTTTGCAGGCCGGATGCCGATCACGGAAAATCTGCCGCTCGCCTGGTATGAAACGCCCAATATCCACTTCTGCACGATTCGTGACTTTGTCGCTTTGGTCGACGAAGTGGATGCGCAAATCGAACGCGCTGTCGCGCTTGATCCATCAGGGGCGCCCATGCGTGTGAACGCACCCTGGTGGATCTGGAACCTGTTTGGCGAACAGGCAGTCTTCCTGCTGGAAAGAAGAGCCTGATCAGCTCTTCTTTTCTGCCTTGGCGCGCGCAATGCCCTTGGTGATGAGAGCGTGGGCTTCCGCCGCGTCACCCCAACGCAAAACCTTCACCCACTTGCTCTTTTCGAGATCTTTGTAATGGGTGAAAAAATGCTCGATCTGTTCCAGCGTGATGGCTGGAAGATCGGTGTAATTTTTCACGTTTTCATAGCGGCGCGTCAGCTTTGACGAAGGCACAGCCAGCAACTTTTCATCGCCGCCTGCTTCGTCTTCCATCAACAAAACACCAACGATGCGGCAGCTCATAATCGCACCGGGAATGATCTCGCGCGTATTGGCAACAATCACATCACAGGGATCGCCGTCATCCGACAAAGTGTGCGGGATGAAGCCATAATTCCCCGGATAGCGCATCGCCGTATAAAGAAAGCGATCCACAACCAGCGCGCCGGCTTCTTTATCCATCTCATATTTGATGGGCTCGCCGCCAATCGGCACTTCGATGACGACATTCACCTCTTCGGGGGGGTTATTGCCGATGGAGACTGCTTCAAGACGCATGAAAGACCTGCTTTGGTTCCGTCAGATGCGCCTCTGATAGGCGCAGGCGGGACAAGGGGCAACCCAGACTTTGATGCAAGATGCAGCCAGCCCGATAGCTACCGCCATAATGCCTGCCTGTGGGCCCCGTGACCGCAAAGCCGAACGGCCCCCGCTTTCACGAGAGAGCAATAGTCTCAATGATTTCAGTCTAAAGCGCATGGGGTCGGCGCTTAAATTGGAGCGGGCGAAGGGATTCGAACCCTCGACCCCAACCTTGGCAAGGTTGTGCTCTACCCCTGAGCTACACCCGCATCCGTCCCGGCAAAGCCGGTAGGCGCGCTATATGCCGCATTCCCATCACGATTGCAACCGCAACCTCATAGAAAAGCAAAAACAGTCGCTTTGGCATCTATCTGACAGAAAAGAGCGGGCCCTTCCGGTTGCAGAGCGGGGTGCTTTGCCCCATTTGAAGATGAGAAGGGCAGCACAGAGCAAGACGCTGCCAAAGATGCAAAGAGGTTTTCATGTTCGGCCAGACCAATGAGGCAGCTCCGGAAGGCTCCAACGAGCTGATCAAGGACACAACCACCGCCGGCTTCCGCGATGATGTGCTCGCAGAATCCATGCGCCAGCCTGTGCTTGTCGACTTCTGGGCGCCGTGGTGTGGTCCGTGCAAACAAATGACCCCGACGATCGAAAAAGTCATCAAAGCTGCGGGCGGCAAGGTCAAGCTCGCCAAAATGAACATCGACGAGCATCCGCAGATTGCTGGCCAGCTCGGCATTAAATCCATCCCGGCCGTGATTGCCTTCCAAAACGGCCGTCCTGTGGACGGCTTTACGGGCGCACTGCCTGAAAGCGAGATCCGCAATTTCATCGAACGGATCGCTGGTCCTGTCGAAGGGGAACTGGACAGCGTTTTGGCAACGGCTGAGGCCGCGTTTGAAGACGGCCAATATGAAGAGGCAGCAAAAATCTTCTCAGCCGTCTTGCAAGAAGACCCCACACATATTCCTGCTGGCGCTGGTTTGGCGCGTGCCCTTCTTCATCTGGGCCGCGCGGGAGATGCCAAACATGTGCTTGCCTCACTGCCTGAAAGCAGCGCCAAAGACCCTGCTATACAAGCAGTGCAAGCCTCCGTAGACCTTGCCTTGCAAGCTGCAGAGCTTGGTGATGTCAGTGACTTCGAACGCAAGCTGGCCGTCAATCCTGATGATCATGATGCGCGCTTTGATCTGGCTCTTGCGCTCAATGCACGTGGTGAACGCACGTCAGCAGCTGATGCTCTGCTCTATATCATCAAGAAACAGAGAGATTGGCAGGACGGCAAAGCACGCCAACAATTGCTGCAGTTTTTTGAATCTTGGGGTGCCATGGAGCAAGACACGCTCGATGCGCGACGCAAGCTCTCTACTCTTCTCTTCTCCTGAAGGCGACGACAATGGGTCTCAACAATCCACCCGATCGCCCTGATGCATTGCCGGTCGTTGTACCGGTGTTTCCGCTCGCATCAGCCCTACTCCTGCCGCGTGGTGAATTGCCTCTGAATATTTTTGAGCCACGTTATCTGTCGATGATTGAAGACGCGCTCCGGGCTGACCGGATGATCGGCATGATTCAACCGCGAGATGAAACTGGCGGTTTATGCCCGCCCCTGTGCGATGTCGGCTGCCTTGGTAAAATCACGCAATTTGCCGAGACAGGTGATGGTCGTCTGATGTTAAGCCTCACGGGCATTACCCGCTTCAAAGTTGTTGAAGAACTTTCAGTCGTGACGCCCTATCGAAAGTGTACGGTGACTTATGACCCATTCAGCGATGATCTCGTCCGTGACAAGGGCGAGGAAGACGTGAACCGTGCCGCCATTCTTCAGGCATTGCGCGACTTTGCCGGGGCAAACCGTTTAAAGATCGACTGGAAGAGCATTGAGCAAACGCCGAACGAGGCCCTGGTCAATGCATTGGCAATGATGAGCCCCTTCGGGCC
>CANGRU010000179.1 GCA_947456315.1 Beijerinckiaceae bacterium
CCAAGCTCGGCCAGATGGGCGATGTCGTCCGCGTCAAGGACGGTTTTGCCCGTAACTTCCTGCTGCCGCGCGGCAAGGCTCTGCGCGCTTCGGAAGCCAACAAGAAGCATTTCGAAGGCCAGCGCGCCCAGCTCGAAGCCCGCAACCTCGAATTGAAGAACGAAGCTCAGGCCGTGGCTGACAAGCTCGATGGCAAGTCCTTCGTGATCATTCGTCAGGCGGGTGAAACCGGCCAGCTCTACGGCTCGGTCGCGACCCGCGATATTGCCGATGCCATCACGGCTGGCGGCATTTCGGTCAGCCGCAACCAGGTTGTGCTGTCGACCCCGATCAAGAATCTGGGCCTGCACATCGTGCCCGTCCAGATGCATGCGGAAGTCAGCGCCAAAGGGACGATCAACGTCGCCCGTTCGCAGGAAGAATCCGAGCGTCAGGCCAAGGGCGAAGAGATCACCACCCGCGAGGAAACCTCGATGGATGATCTGGGTCTGGAAATCGGCGCAGCTCTGGCTGAAACCGGCGGCAGCCTCGGCGACCGCTAATCGCCTACTCTTAAACTTCGAGAAAAGCCCGTGGCATTCGTCACGGGCTTTTTTTGTTTTGCCCCTGCTACAGAGCCGAAAAGAGTCAAGGCCAACTTTTGCGCTTTGTGCGAGCCTGTGCGTAACGGGAATGACGGCGATCTTCTTCACATCTTGATCACAACTGCCCTCGCGGTTGGCGCCCAACAGTGCGATGACAAACGCCCGTCTGCGGGCGTATCATCCGCAACGAAACAAACCTCACCCGCGTATCCGCACTCTGGAAGACTGAGCCGCAATGTCCGCCGTTGAACAATATACCGGTCGCTTCAATGTCGTGCCGGCGGAAAACTCTGGCCCGGCCTATCGCACGCCGCCTCACAACATCGAGGCCGAGCAAGCCTTGCTGGGCGCCATCCTCGTCAATAACGAGGCCTATGATCGCATCTCGGATTTTTTGACGCCTGATCATTTTTCGGAAGAATTGCATCGGCGCGTTTTTGAAGTGACCTCGCAGCTGATCAAAGCGGGCAAGATTGCCACGCCCGTCACGCTCAAAACCTTTCTGGGCGATCATGATCTGGGCGGCATCACCGTGCCGCAATATCTGGCGCGTCTGGCGGCTGAGGCCACCAGCGTCATCAATGCCTATGATTATGGCCGCACCATCTATGATCTGGCAGTGCGCCGTCACCTGATCAACATCGGCGAAGAAATCGTCAACACGGCCTATGATGCAGACGTCGACACGGCGCCGCGCACGCAGATCGAAGAGGCCGAGCGTCGTCTCTATGAGATCGCCGAACAGGGCCGCTATGATGGCGGCTTCCAGTCCTTCCATTCGGCGTTGAAGTCGGCAGTCGAAATGGCCGCCAATGCCTATGAGCGCGACGGCAAGCTGGCTGGCACCTCGACTGGCCTTGTTGATCTTGACCGCAAAATGGGTGGTCTGCAGCGCTCCGACTTGATCATCATCGCCGGACGCCCGGGCATGGGCAAAACGGCGCTCGCCACCAATATCGCGTTCAATATTGCCAAGGCCTATGAGGCACGGATGAAATCCGATGGCACGACGGAGACGATCAATGGCGGCATTGTCGGTTTCTTCTCGCTCGAAATGGCGGCCGAACAGCTCGCCACGCGTATCATTGCCGAACAATCGGGCGTGCCGGGCTACAAGATCCGCCGTGGTGATCTGACCGAGCAGGAATTCCATCGCATGGCGGAAGCCGCCAAGCAGATGCAGCAGATCCCTTTCTATATCGATCAGACGGGCGGCATTTCCATTGCCCAGCTCGCGGCACGCGCGCGCCGCCTGAAGCGCCAGCGCGGGCTCGATGTTCTGGTCGTCGACTATTTGCAATTGCTCACCGGCTCCAAGAGCAAGGGCGAAAACCGCGTGCAGGAATTGACCGAAATCACCACCGGTCTGAAAGCGCTCGCCAAAGAATTGAACGTGCCGATCATGGCGCTGTCACAATTGTCGCGTCAGGTGGAAAACCGCGACGACAAGCGCCCGCAATTGTCGGACTTGCGTGAATCGGGTTCGATCGAACAGGACGCCGACGTCGTGGCCTTTGTGTATCGCGAAGAATATTACCTCAATGCCAAACAGCCCGCCCCCGGATCGCCCGAACATATGACATGGCAAAGCGAAATGGACCGTGTGCATGGCCGCGCTGAAGTGATCATCGGCAAGCAACGTCACGGGCCGACAGGCACGGTGGAACTGTCCTTCGAAGCGGAGATGACGCGCTTTGGCAATCTGGCCAAAGACGATCATCTGCCAGAACAGATGTGAGTGACGTGACGTCTCTGTCGAGCCCGCCAAGTGAAGGGGCGCAAGCCACACTGACCATTGATCTGGGCGCTCTGGCAGCCAATTGGCAGTTGCTGGCAGCGCGCGTGGCACCTGCCGAATGCGGCGCTGTGGTGAAAGCCGATGCTTATGGCATCGGCATTGAAGCGGCTGTGCCGGCTCTCCTCAAAGCCGGCTGCAAAACATTTTTTGTGGCCCATGCAAGCGAAGGTGTGCGCGTGCGCGCCTGTGCGCCACAAGCCACGATTTATGTGCTCAATGGTTTGCTCGACAAATCCATCGCGACTTTGATCGACCACAATTTACGCCCTGTGCTGGGCTCGATGGACAATGTGGCCGCTTGGCAAAATGTGCCGGGCATGCGCGCTTGCGCTTTGCATGTCGACACAGGCATGAACCGTCTGGGTCTTGCACCGCAAGATGTGGCGACTGCCATGTCAAAAGACATTGCTGTTGATGTGCTCATGACGCATTTCGTCTCGTCAGAGGATGGCGGGGATTCCACAAACGACATCCAGATCGCGCGCTTTGGCGCGATCCGTCATCTCGCGCCCCATGCACGCACTTCCTTGGCCAATTCATCCGCGCTGTTTTTGCCGCAAAAGCCTTATGGCGATCTCGTGCGTCCCGGCTATGCGCTTTATGGCGGCAATCCGACGCCCGATGTTGCCAATCCGATGCGCGCTGTCGTGCATCTGGACGCACCCATCTTGCAGCTGCGCAGCATCGAAGGTGGCGACAAGGTCGGCTATAACGCGCAATGGACGGCCAAGCGCCGCACGCGACTGGCCACCATCGGCATCGGCTATGCCGATGGCCTGCCGCGCGCTGCCATGAGCACCGATCTGCGCGCAGGGGGTGAAGCCATGGTGGCTGGCGTGCGCTGCCCCTTTGCCGGACGCGTGTCGATGGATCTCACCGTGATCGATGTGACCGACGTGCCAGAGGCCGCGCTCAAGGGCGCCAGCGCGCAGCTGTTGTGTGAGGAGATCACGGTGGATGATCTGGGCCTGCGGTCGGCAACCATCGGCTACGAGATTTTGACGCGCCTCGGTGCGCGGTATCATCGGCGATATGTGGGGTAATCCCCTTCTCCCGCTTTGCGGGAGAAGGTGTCACGCGGAGCGTGACGGATGAGGGTGATGACGGAACCACCCTCACCCGACCGGCTCCGCCGGCCACCCTCTCCCGTGAAACGGGATAGGGAAAAGCCAAAAATCCCTAGCCAAGCCCCGTTTGTTCTGGTATTGTTCTCATTCTGAATCGATGAGAGGCGCTGCCCGATGGCCAAGGTCCGGTCCCAATTTGTCTGCCAGAACTGCGGGGCGGTCAGCCAGCGGTGGATCGGGCGCTGTGAATCCTGCGGTGAGTGGAATTCCATCATTGAAGAGACCGGTAGCTCCGGCATTGGCGCCCAGCAGGCCATTGGCGCGCGCAAGGGCCGTGTCTTTGCGCTGGAGGGGCTGGATGGCGAGAACAAGCCTGCACCGCGCATTGTGACCGGCATCGGCGAGCTGGACCGCGTCACGGGCGGCGGCTTTGTGCCGGGCTCGGTGCTGTTGCTGGGGGGCGAGCCCGGTATCGGCAAATCGACGCTGCTGATCCAGTGCTGCGCGACTTTGGCCAATAAGGGGCACAGGGTTGTCTATATTTCGGGTGAAGAGGCGGTGGCGCAGGTGCGGCTGCGGGCCGAGCGTCTGGGGCTTGCCAAATCGCCCGTCGAGCTGGCGGCCGAGACGAGTGTTGAAGATATTATCGCCACCCTGTCGCAAGGCACGCGGCCCTCGTTGGTGATCATCGATTCCATCCAGACCATGTGGACCGAAAAGGTCGAGGCGACGCCCGGCACGGTGACGCAGGTGCGCGGTGCCGCCCAAGCCCTCATCCGCTATGCCAAAACTTCTGGCGCGACAGTCATTCTGGTCGGCCATGTCACCAAGGATGGGCAGATCGCGGGCCCGCGCGTGGTCGAACATATGGTCGATGCGGTGGTCTCGTTCGAGGGCGATGGCGGGCATCATTTCCGTATTCTGCGCTCGGTCAAAAACCGCTTCGGGCCGACCGACGAAATCGGCGTGTTTGAAATGACAGGGCTCGGCCTGTCGGAAGTCTCGAACCCGTCGGCTTTGTTTCTGGCCGGTCGTGATGCCTCGGCGCCCGGAGCCGCCGTCTTTGCCGGAATGGAGGGCACACGGCCTGTGCTGGTCGAAATTCAAGCGCTGGTCG
>CANGRU010000180.1 GCA_947456315.1 Beijerinckiaceae bacterium
AGGGGCCATTGTGTCAAGCGGGGCCTTGCCTGCGAAGGCGGCCCCGAGCCGCCCGACAGCGGCCAGCGACCACCGGCTGTTGCAGTAAGCCTATGAAATATCGAGAGGTTCCATGCGTATTTACCACAATCCCGCCTGCGGCACCTCTCGCACCGTGCTCGGCATGATCCAGGATGCCGGCGTCAAGGCAGAGGTCATCGAATATCTGAAGACCCCGCCGGATCGCGCCCAGCTCACCGAGCTCTTGGCTATGCTCGGCCTCTCGCCGCGCCAGATTTTGCGCAAAAAGGGCACGACGCTGGAAACGCTGGGCCTCGATGAGGCCAAAATGACCGACAAGCAGATTTTGGATGCCATTTTGGAGCACCCGATCCTGATGGAGCGTCCGATTGTCGTGAAGGGCAAAAAGGCTGCCGTTTGCCGCCCCGCCGAAAAGGTCGAGCCCTTCCTCTAGCGCAGCAATGCGCTGACAGGCGGCATGCCGGAGATGGCTGACAGCGTGATCAGCACAAAAGCCACGCGCCGATAGGCCTTGTCGCTCGACTTGCCAAAGACACGCGTGCCCAAAGTCAGGCCCGCCGCATAAAGCGGCGCGGCCAAGGCGGCATAGACCAGCGCCTCCAGATTAAACAGCCCGTTGAAAAAGAAGACGACATCCGTGCCCAGCGCCGCCAGCGCGTAAAAGGCCATGATATTGGCCCGCACCAACTCGGCCGAGGCGCGACTTCCCAGAAAATAGGCAATGATCACGGGACCGGAAATGCCCGTTGCCGTGCCCAGCAACCCCGCCGTTCCGCCAAGCCCGAAGGACAAGGCGGGACGTGGCTCGCCGCCATAGCGCCAGCCGGAGACCAACAGGCCCACCATGGCGAGCACCATGGCGCTGGTGGCCCAGCGCAGCGCATCGGGTTCAATCGAGACCAGAATCCAGCCACCGAAAGGCGCCGCCAGCCAGCTGCCCGCCAGCATGGGGCCGACCTCGCGCAGACTGGCTTTCGGGATCATGCGCAGGCCGTAGGGCGTCGCCGTGCACAGATCGATCAGATAGAAAATCGGAATGGCGAGTTTCGGGCCGACCAGGGCCGAGGCCAGCGGGATGAAAATCAGCGCGCCGCCAAAACCCGAAAAGCCCCGCACCACCCCGCCCACCAGAATGACAGCCGCCAATTCCCACGTCCGCGGCTGGACCAGAATGTCGGTAACGGCCGCCAGATTGAGGGCATCAAGCAAAGGGTGTCTCCGGATGGGTTTCTGTGCGCGATGCTGGCGACACCACGCGTTGGGGGATAATCAATTACCATGACTTTGCAAACGATTCGGATCCTTGGCCTCGACCCCGGCCTGCGTAACACTGGCTGGGGGGTCATCGAGGCACAAGGCTCGCGCCTCTCTTATGTGGCTTGCGGCACCGTCCATTCTGACGGATCGCTTTCGCTCGCCGATCGCTTGCGCCAGTTGCATGATGGCCTGACCAGCATCCTCCACGCCCATATGCCCCATGAAGCGGCGGTGGAAGAAACCTTCGTCAATCGCGACCCGCAATCAACCCTGAAGCTGGGACAAGCACGCGGCATCGCTTTGCTGGTTCCCGCTCTTGCCGGCCTGCCTGTGGCTGAATATGCCGCCAATCTGGTCAAAAAGACCGTGGTGGGTGCGGGACACGCGCAAAAGACGCAAGTCGGCATGATGATCAAAGTGCTGCTGCCAAGAAGTGACGCAGCCTCGCCCGATGCTGCAGATGCATTGGCGGTGGCGATCTGCCATGCTCAACATCGCGGCTCGCGCCAGCTCGCGGCCAATCTGAAAAAGGTGCAGGCATGATCGGCAAGCTGAAGGGCATTATCGATTCTTACGCCGAAGATCATGTCATTCTGGATGTGCAGGGTGTCGGTTATGTCGTGCAATGCTCGACCCGCACATTGCAAAAATTGCCGCGCACAGGCGAAGCGGCAACGCTCGCCATTGAAACGCAAGTGCGCGAAGATGCGATCCGCCTGTTCGGCTTTTTATCCGATGCCGAACGCGACTGGTTCCGCTTGCTGCAAACCGTGCAAGGTGTGGGCGCAAAAGTGGCCCTCGCCATTCTTGGCATTCTCGCCCCCAATGAACTGACGTCAGCCATTGCGATGCAGGACAAAGCGGCCGTTGCGCGCACGCCCGGCATCGGCCCCAAACTTGCGCAGCGCATTGTGTCGGAACTCAAAGACAAAGCGCCTCAATTTGGCAGCGTCGATCCCAATCTGGTGCGTCTTGCCGGCGACGATAGCGCGTCTGTGCCCAAGCCTGTGCAGGATGCGATTTCAGCTTTGGTCAATCTGGGCTATGGCCGCCCGCAAGCAGCAGCGGCCGTAGCGGCCAGCGTCAGCGCTTTGGGTGAAGATGCAGGCACACAGGCCCTGATCCGCCGTGGCCTGAAGGAGCTTTCGCAGTGAGTGACAATCCTCGCCTTGTCTCGGCTGAAAAGCGCGAGGACGATACGGATGCCTCCATCCGTCCGCTGACGCTGATGGATTTCACAGGTCAGGAAGCGGCGCGCAAAAATCTGAAGATTTTTATCGAAGCGGCAAAAGCACGCGGTGACGCACTCGATCACGTGCTCTTCGTTGGCCCGCCGGGCTTGGGCAAAACAACGCTTGCGCAGATTGTCGCGCGCGAACTGGGCGTCAACTTCCGCTCGACCTCGGGCCCCGTGATTGCCAAGGCTGGCGATCTGGCGGCCCAGCTCACCAATCTCGAAGAACGCGATGTGCTGTTCATCGACGAAATCCATCGCCTCAATCCGGCGGTGGAAGAAATTCTCTATCCGGCGATGGAGGATTTCCAGCTCGATCTCATCATCGGCGAAGGTCCTGCGGCGCGCTCGGTCAAAATCGATCTGGCCAAATTCACCCTTGTGGGCGCGACCACGCGCGCAGGTCTTTTGACGACACCTCTGCGTGATCGCTTCGGTATTCCGATCCGCCTCAATTTTTATACGGTGGACGAATTGCAGGGCATCGTGGCGCGTGGTGCGCGCGTGCTGGGCATTCCGATGTCGGAAGACGGCGCCCATGAAATTGCGCGCCGTGCGCGTGGCACACCACGCATTGCGGGGCGCCTGCTGCGCCGTGTGCGCGATTTTGCCATTGTCGACAACAATGCCACGGTCACACGCGAAGTCGCCGACAAAGCGCTGCGCTTGCTCGATGTCGATGGCATCGGCCTTGATATTATGGACCGGCGCTATCTCGACACGGTCGCGCTGAAATTCGGCGGCGGACCGGTCGGCATCGAGACCATTGCAGCCGCGCTGTCGGAGCCACGCGATGCGATTGAAGAAATCATCGAGCCTTATTTGTTGCAGCAAGGCTTTATCCAGCGCACACCGCGCGGGCGCATTCTGACGCCGGCCGCCTTCAAACATCTGGGGCTGGAAGCGCCGACGAATGACCCCGCGACCCAGTTCGGCCTGTTTGCCGAGGGGGATGAATGAGGGAGCCGTCATTGCGAGGAGCCAAAGGCGACGAAGCAATCCAGAGGCCCCACATGCGGCCCCTGGATTGTTTCGCTTCGCTCGCAAGGACGGCGCATATCGAGCCTCAGGGAGACAAGCCTTGAAATCCCCAATGCCCTCCCCCCACACCTTCCCCGTGCGCGTCTATTATGAGGACACCGACTTCTCCGGTGTCGTCTATCACGCCTCCTATCTGCGCTTCATGGAACGCGGGCGCACGGAGATGTTGCGTTCAAAAGGTGTTGATCAGGGTGCCGTGTTGGCGGGCGAGGCTGGCGAGCGGTTCGGCTTTGCGGTGCGTGCCATGGCCATCGACTTCCTCAAACCCGCCCGCATGGATGATCTGCTCTCCATCGAAACGGATGTGGTCGAGGTCGGCGGCGCCTCGATGGAATTGGCGCAACGCGTCAAACGGGGGGATGAGCTCTTGATTGCCGCCACCGTGCGCATTGCCTGCGTGGTCGACGGGCGCCCCTGCCGGCTACCAGCCGCGATTCGGGCCAAGCTGGCGGGCTAAAGGTTAACCGCCTGCCGCAATGCGGTAATGCTAACCCGATATTAACCTCAAGCAATGCTTAACTCGTCTGTGGTCAAAGGCTTGGCTGCTTCTCTGCGGTCGGCCCCAGAATTGACCGATTTGTCGCAGAGGAAAGGCGGTGGCGCTCGCCGCGCTTTTGACGAACTGCGACGGCGGTCGCGCAAAGACGGATGTTTTCGATGAACCCTGCCGATATTGCTTCCAGCGCTCTCACAGCCTCGACCGAAGTGTCCTTCTGGCACATGTTCTGGGGCGCGCATTTCGTGGTGAAGACCGTGATGCTGGGCCTCCTGGCAGCATCTGTCTGGGCGTGGGCGATCATCATCAACAAATACCTCTTGCTGCGTCAGGCGCAGGTCGAGATGGACCGGTTCGAAGAAAGTTTCTGGTCCGGCAATTCGCTGGAAGATCTCTATGCCGCGCTCGCCACGCGCGAAACAACGGCCACGGCCTCGCTCTTTGTGGCAGCCATGCGCGAATGGAAACGGTCTTTCTCGACCGCCTCCTCATCCTTC
>CANGRU010000181.1 GCA_947456315.1 Beijerinckiaceae bacterium
AGCGCAGGCCCGTGGGGAGGACGTATGAACAAGTTGTGTCTCGGATTGGCGGCTGTGCTTGCGCTTTCCGCATCCCCCGCAATGGCGCAGGATGAGGCGGCTTTTTTCAAGGGCAAGACCGTGCGCATTCTGGTGGGTGGCGCTTCAGGTGCTGCTTATGATTTTGTTGGTCGCGCATTGGCCGCGCATATGGGGCGTCATTTACCGGGCGAGCCGGCAGTGCTGGTAGAAAATATGCCCGGTGCCGCCTCCATCGTCATGATGAACCACCTTTACAATCGCGCCGCCAAAGATGGCACGGTGATGGGTATGCCGCTCAATGGCATTGTGCTCGAGCCCCGCCTGAAAAGCCTGTCGCGCGATGGCTCCAATGTGCATTTCGATTTGTCGAAAATGCGCTTTGTCGGCACGCCTGCCCAGCAACCGCAAGTGCTCTGGGTCTGGCACAAGACGCCGTTTGCAACAGTCGATGATCTGAAGAAAATGCCAAGCAATTTCGGCTCGACGGCACCTGGCGGCGATAATTTCATTCTGCCCACACTCGCCAATGCACTGCTCGGCACGCAGATGAAAGTCATTGCCGGCTATAAAGGCGTGAATGATATTTTTCTCGCCGCAGAGCAGGGCGAGGTGCATGGCGCGACCGTCAATTTCTCATCGCTACTCGGCAAGCCCGATTGGATGAAGGACAAGAAGGCACGCATTCTCATTCAATTTGGCACCGAGCGTCTGGCCAATCTGAAAGATGTGCCGACCGCCATTGAGCTCGCCACAGATGATGCTTCCAAGCAAATGCTGCGCGTCTATGCGACCAAGTTCAAAACCACCTATCCGATCCTGTTGCCGCCCGATGTGCCAGCCGCGCGCGTGAAAACCGTGCAAGCTGCCTTTGATGCGACGATGAAAGACAAAGCCTTCATCGCAGATGCCGAGAAAATCGGCCTCGAGGTCGAGCCGCTGTCCGGCGCCGAGATCGAAAAAGTCATGGCCGAAATCAATGCTGCGCCGCAGGAGGCGATTGACCGCCTCGGCAAGCTCGTCAATTAAAAGACAAAGAAGAGGACCTCTCCCCATGATCGACACACGCCGTCTCGGCCATATTACATTTTCAACGCCCGACCTCGCCCAGCAGGTTGATTATTATCAGCATGTGATTGGCCTCTCGGTGGTCGAGCGCTCCGCCACGCGTTGTGTGCTGGCCACCAAGGTCGGCCATGAAGCTGTGGTGATGGAGGCAGGCGACAAGGCTTGGCAAACGGGCATTGCTTTGCAAGTGGCGCCGGGCACCGATCTGGGTGAATTGTCGCGTGCGTTGACCAAAGAAGGCATTGCACATGAACGCCGTTCCGACATCACACCGGGCGTGAAGGATGCGCTGGCGTTCAAAGATCCCAAAGGCACGCAGCTCGAAGTCTATGCCGAATATAATTTCGCGCCCGACGATGGTATTCGCGAAGGCATCATGCCGCTCAAGCTCGGCCATGTCGCATGGCGCGTGAAAGACGTGCAAAAGCTCACGCGCTTTTATTGCGACCTGTTGGGCTTTCGTGAGTCAGACTGGATCGGCGATCACTTCTCGTTCCTGCGGTGCGGGGTCGATCATCACACAATGAATTTCGCCCGCTATGAGGATGAGCGTCTGCATCATTTCGCTTTCGAGCTGAAAGATGTGCCGGCGCTTCACCAATCCTGCGATGAGCTGACGCGCCACAAGATCCAGCTCGTCTGGGGCCCGATCCGCCATCTCGTCGGACATAATGTGGCGGCCTATCATCGCAATCCCGAAGATCACCGCATCGAAATGTATGCGGAAATGGATCTGATGAAGGATGAGGCGCTCGGCTATTTCGAGCCGCGCCCATGGCACGAAGACCGTCCGCAGCGCCCGAAACATTGGCCCAAGGATACATGGCGCAGCCAATGGGGCTTCGGGTCCTTCGGCACGTTCCCGGGTTATCCCTGATCGTCCTTGCGGAGCGTAGCGACGCGGCAATCCAGAGCCTCACGTGGGACCTTCTGGATTGCTTCGGCTCCGCTCGCAATGACGGCGGTTTAGTCGATCTCGACCAGAACCTCGTCGCCGCGCATTTCGACTTTGTAAGTGCGTAGCGCGATGGAGCAGGGGGAGCCGGTGGGCTCGCCGGTTGTCACATCGAATGTGCCGAAATGCATGGAGCATTCGATCTCGGTGCCCATGAGCACGCCTTCGGAGAGGTTCGACAGGCCATGGGTGCAGCGGTCGTCGGTCACATAAAAGGTGCCCTCGACATTATAGACAGCGAGTGCCTGCTCGCCATGCTCCACCCGCTTCATTTCGCCCGGTGCGAGATCGGCAGTCTTGCAAACGACAATCTGATTGGCCACGCGTGGATCCTCCCGAAACGGCGCTGCCCCGGTCGGGGTCTGTCAGCCGCGCGGCCCTTTTAGAGCCCCCAAGGGGGCTGCGGCAAGGCTTTCGGGGTAAAAATCTATATAAATTCCCACGTTGTGAGATTGACACCCGGCTTCTGGGGCCCCAAAACTGGGTCTGGAAACGCTGGCCAGAGGTGCTCAATGCCCCGTTCTTATGTCGTTGACGATCCCGAAAAGGGGGTCTTCCTCCTTGATCGTGAAGTCCATATGTCGGACGAGATTTTGCGCGAGGAAATGCGCAAGATTTTCGCCAAATGCTGGATTTATGTGGGTCATGGCTCCGAGCTGAAAAAGCCCGGGGATTTCGTGACCCGCCGCGTGGCGGGCCGTCCCGTCATCTTCGTGCGCAACCAGAAGGGTGAAGTCGAGGTTCTCTTCAACACCTGCCGCCATCGTGGCGCTCTGGTCTGCACGGATCGCAAGGGTAATGCGCGCCGCTTCTTCTGCGTCTATCACGGCTGGATTTACGGCAATGATGGCGACTTGCAGCGCGTGCCGGGTGATGAGGCCTATACGTCAGCCTTCGACAAGGGCACGCTGGCTTTGAAAAAGCCCGCCAAGGTCGAAAACTACCGCGACTTCTATTTCATGACGCTCAATCCCGATATCGAGCCGCTGAAAGATTATCTCGGCAAGGCAACTGAATATCTCGATCTCGTCATCGATCAATCACCGTCCAACCAGATGGAAGTGCTGCCGGGCACCCAGGAATATACGGTTGGCGCCAATTGGAAGCTGATGGTCGAAAATTCGGTCGATGATTATCATCTGCCCTCGACCCATGCGACATGGCTGAACTTCATGTCCAATTCGGGTGTGAAGGTCGAGCCGCCGAAGGAAAAGGGCCTTGTTCTGCCAACCAAAGGTTGGGCGATCGAACTGGGCAATGGTCATTTCACCACCGACAATGTGAACTTCCGTGGCCGTCCTGTGGCGGCGTGGATTTCGCTCTATGGTGAGGATGCCAAGGAAGAAATGGCGGCGATCAAGCATGAGCTGATCGAGCGTCTGGGTCCCGAGCGTGCCGAGCGTGTGGCCAACACCAACCGCAATCTGGTGATCTTCCCCAATCTTGTCATCAATGATGGGTCGTCTGTCACCATCCGCACCTTCTTCCCCGAGGGTGTGAACAAGATGCAGGTCACCGCTTGGGCTTTGGGTCCGGTGGAAGAGACACAAGCCGCACGCGCGCGTCGTCTCGATGCCTTCCTGACTTTCTACGGCCCGGGCGGCTTTGCCACACCCGACGACGTTGAAGCGCTGGAACTGGTGCAACAGGGTCTTGCCAATTGGGAAGATGATCGCTGGTCGGAAATGTCGCGCGGTATGGGTCGCGAAGGTGAACAGCTCAACTCGGATGAGCATCACCTGCGCATCTTCTGGCGCCATTGGGACAAGATGATGAGGGCTGAATAATGCAAAAAGTCTCTCGCTCTGAAGTCGAAGACTTCCTGTTTCATGAAGCGGCCCTGCTGGATGAATGGCGTCTGGACGAGTGGCAGACGCTGCTCACTGATGATGCACATTATCTGATCCCGCCCAATGACGAGCTGGACAGCGATTATCGCAATTCGCTGTTCATCATCGCCGATGATCGCGAGCGTATCCGCCAGCGTGTCATTCGCGTGCTCGATCCCAATTGCCATGCGGAATATCCAAAGTCCCGCACGCAGCGCATTGTCGGCAATGTCCGCATCCTCTCGCAGGATGGGGATATGCTCGAAGTGGCCGCCAATTACATTTGCTACCGCTATCGTCGTTATGAGCGTGTCGGCCAATATGTCGGCAATTATCGCTACAAGCTCGTGCGCAAGGGCGACTCCTTCCTGATCAAGGAAAAGAAAGTTGTCATTCAGGCCAATGAACTGGGCCAGCTTGGCTCGGTGTCGATCATCCTTTGATCGTCCTGACAGCGAATATAAAGGCGGGCTCAGGCCCGCCTTTTTTTTGGCCTTCTCTTGTCATTGCGAGCGCAGCGAAGCAATCCAGAGCCGCACGTGCGGCCTTCTGGATTGCTTCGTCGCTTTGCTCCTCGCAATGACGGCAGTTGCGTTGATACAATCCTTCATTAAACTGCTTACCAATAAGAAAAGGGGAG
>CANGRU010000182.1 GCA_947456315.1 Beijerinckiaceae bacterium
CCGAATGGCAATCCGTGGCAGGACACAACGATCCGTGGCCACGCAAAGCGTGGCACGGGTATTTTGCGTAACGAGATCTACGTTGGACGCCTCGTCTGGAACCGTCAGCGCTTTCTGCGCGACCCTGAGACCGGCAAACGTATTGCTCGCCCTAATCCGCCTGATCAATGGGTCATTGAGGACATCCCTGAACTGCGCATCCTCAGCGACGATCTCTGGTTAGAAGCCAAAGCGCGCCTTGATGAGATCGCCGCCTCACCCGTCGCCATGAATATCAAAGCAAGTGCCTTCTGGACGAAAACGCGTCCCAAGCACATCCTGACAGGGCTTGTTCATTGTGGGGCCTGCGGCCACCCGATGGCGGCGGTTGGCAAAGACTATCTGCGTTGCGCACGCTCAATGCGCAGCGGCACATGCACAAGCAAAGCAAGCGTTCGCCGCAGCTATTTGGAAGAGATCGTTATCACGGGACTCCAGCACAATCTGATGGCGCCCGATCTCGTGAAGGAGTTCGTGACGGCTGCAAATGAAGAGTTCAACCGCGCCCGCAAGAACGAGATGCTTGAACGAGAAGAGCGGCAAGGTCGCCTTCCCAAGATTGAAAAGCAGATCGAGAGCTTGGTTGAGGCAATTGCTAGCGGCATGCGCTCAGCATCTATCAACGAGAAGCTGGAGAGCCTTGAGGCAGAACGCGCTGCCCTTCTTAAAAATCTCGGCGGCCCAACTCCGAGCCCCATCCGCCTCCTGCCTAATCTGGCAGAAGCCTACCGCAAAAAGGTCAGCGACCTGCATGCGGCCATCTATTCGCAAGACACTCGCGATGAGGCTTTTCAGATCATCCGCACGCTGATCGACAAAGTCATGATCCATGACGGCGCCAATAAGAAGCCAACCATTGAACTCATCGGCGACATCGCATCCATGATCTCGATTGCACTGCCAGCCCCCAAAACGCAAAAAACCGCCCCTGGAAGGGCGGTTTTGAGTGACCGAGACATTCGTTCGGTCGAAGTGGTTGCGGGGACACGCAACCAAATAGGATTTCGCCGCTGGTTCAGCTGCCTTGCGAGAAAACGGCGGCCATTCTCGGCACTCAGCTAAGCAATTAGGCAAGCAATGAATAGAATACAGGCTCATCACAGAGAACAGCTACTCGCGCCAAACGACGCATTGCGGTCTCAATGATTGGAATTGGAGGCAGCAGAGAGCAATTTGATCAAGCGGCGCAGCTTGGGGTCAACAGCCTCATCACTGACCTCACCGCGCTGGATTTGGCTTGCGACTTCCGCCGCCAAAACCCGGAGCCTCGCCATGTCCTCGCCCGAGACGACATCCGGGTTAATACCCAGCCTTCTCAGGACGACCTCTGCGTCATCATCAAATTGAACCATGTCCCCTCTCATAGTTGCGCTTCTTAATGCGACACTAGAATCTGGATCAACGGGACAAATGTCCCCCAGCTCAAAGACGGCTGCTTCTGGGGCCTCTGATATCTTGGCAGCTAGCGCGTCTTTCGACACCCCATACCTTCCCACTGACCTGTTTAAAAGCATTCTTAATCTAGTCAATTAAGCGCAAGCGAACGTAAACATACAACGCTAAAGCTCACCTTGCGTGCAACACTTATGCTTTTGGCATTTTCAGCCTTGTACAAGCCTACCCTTTTGTCCTTAAGGTGGAGCGACCACCATCTACCGCGATCACTTGCCCCGTCAACCATGACGCATCAGGCGACATAAGGAAGGCGGCAAGCCCAGCCAGATCTTCCGGCTCCCCCAAACGCGGCAGCGGATGCATGGCTGCAATGGCCTCGGCCATTTGTGCGTTGGAGGTTAATTTGGCCGCGAGCGGCGTGCGTGTCAGCGAAGGCGCAATGCAATTGACGCGGATTTTTGGGGCGAGTTCTGCAGCCAATGCGCGCGTGAGACCTTCAACGGCTGCCTTTGCCATGCCAATGGAGGCATGATTGGGAAAGCCCTGTCCGGCAGCCACGGAGGAGAAGAACACAACGGAAGAACCGCCCTCCTGTTTGGCGAGCGCGGGCATAGCGGCTTGCACAGCCTCGGCCGCCCACAGAGCATTGACACGGAAATCCTGTTCGAAATCGGCGCGCGTCAAACGTGCGGCTGGCTTCAGATTGATCGTGCCCACGGCATAGATGAGACCGGCAAGCACGCCACCCTGTGCAGCTTCCTCCGCCACGCGGGCGAAGACGCCGTCTTCAGACAGATCAGCACAGGTCGAAGTCGCCTGAAGCTCGGCGCTCAGTGCCGCCAATTCATCCACCTTGCGAGCGACGAGATGCAGCGCAAAACCCTGCGCATGAAGACGGCGGGCAGAGGCCGCACCCACACCACCTGTCGCACCGAAAATGACAATCTTGCCCGACATAGAATCCTCCAAAGCTCTCCTCTCTTTACGGGAGAAAGCCGCGGCCGGATTGATCAAAGCCGGTTGAGCGCCTCGGGCGTATCAATATCGAGCCGAGCGGCGGCACTGGTGACGGGCAGGTCGCGCACATCATCACGGCCCCGCAAAATCTGGCGCGCGCCCATATCACCCGACAGGTGCGCAATCTCGGGCGCCAGACGTGCTGACAACAAAACCGGATTACCGCGCACGCCTTCATAAGTTGGCACAACGGCAGCTGCTTCATCTGTGTAAGCATCCGCCACCTGGGCGATGAGTGTGGCATCCACCAAGGGCATATCACCCAGAAGAATGACGGCCGCTTTCCACATCGCAGGGCGCGCAGCGAAACCGACGCGCAGCGAAGAGCCCATGCCACTCGCATAATCTTCATTGACAATAAAAGTCAGCGGCAAGCCCGCCAGTTCTGCACGCAGGGCAGCGTCATCATGCCCTGTCACGACAATCACCCCTGCAAGCCCTGCAGAAAGGGCTGCCTCAGCGACATGGCGCACCAATGACTTGCCTTGAAAGAGCGCCAGCAATTTCGAGCCCGCACCACCGGCAGCACGAAAACGCGCGCCCTCGCCTGCAGCAAGAATGATGGCGCCAATCTCACTCCTCGCCATGCGAGGCCTCGCCCGAGCGCGGCTGTGGCCGCGTGACAATTTCCATTAGCAGGCCACCCGAGCCCATGCGGCGAATATCGGCTGCCGTCACGGGAATATCGACCAACATGCGTTGCAACACCCAGTCAAACCCGTTTTCTTTCGGGCTGCGTGCACAACCCGGTGCGCCGAGAAAAGCTTTTCCGGCAATTTGTCCGATCAGCAAAAGATTTCCCGGATCAACCGGCATGCCGAATTGCTCAATCGTACCGCCAGCCTCGTGCAAAGCCGCGGGGATCACATCGCGCCGATCGGTAATGGCGGAAGCGCCGAAGACGATCATCAGATCGCAATCATCCAGATGACGCGTGATGGCCGCGGTGAGAGCCGCCTGCTCATGCGCCACGCGCTCATCGACAACAATGCGCGCCTTCGCAGGCGCGATACGCTCGGCCATGATACGCAAAGTTTTTTCAACCGTCGATGATTTCAAGCCCGGCAACAGTGTCGAGATGACGGCAATGCGCTTGGGCAGAAAAGGCGCGACGCGCATGGCCTGTGCGGGGACAGCTGCCATCGCCCGCGCCACAGTTTTTTCCGCCACCGCAAAGGGAATAACTTTCACTGTGCCGATCATCTCGCCTTCGACAACGGCGCGATGATGCGGGAGAGTGGCCAGCGTCACCTGTTCATCGACTTCGTTGAGCGCATCGACCAAAGCGGGATCGGCTACCAACACGCCATTGCATTGCGCGAAAAGATTGGCCCGGCCTGTAAAGGCTCCATCGACGCGCACATTTTTGCCAGCAATGGCAGTGGCCACACGCGCGGCGGCTTCATCTTCAGTAATATCGCCCGCTTCCAATTGCGCGACGACGACGTCTTTAAAACCCGCTGCCTGAAGGGTCTCGACATGGGCGCGCGTCAGCCGCTCGCCTTTTTTCAATGTCAGATTGTCTGTCCGCAAAGAATGGGCGAGAATCCCTCCTTCAGCGGCAGCAATCGCCACGGGACCAAATTTCACGGATGCACCTCTGTGCGCAGAGGCTTTTTGCGCAAGGACAGAATGATCTCGCCCAAAACGGAGACAGCGATCTCCGTCGGCGTCACCGCCCCGATATCAAGACCGATCGGCGCGTGAATACGCGCCATATCGCTTTCTGAAAAACCTTTGGCGAGCAAACGCTCCACGCGCTTGCCATGGGTTTTGCGCGAGCCCAAAGCGCCAATGTAAAAACATTGCGCACGCAAAGCTTCTTCCAGAGCCGGATCATCAATCTTCGGATCATGCGTGAAACAGCATATGCCCGTATAGCGGTCGATTTTCATCGGCGGCAAAACGGTCTCGGGCCAATCGGCAATCACCTCGACCTCGGGAAAGCGCTCGGGTGTCGCAAAAGCGGTACGCGGATCGACAATCACCATGTCAAAACCTGCGAGCTTCGCCATAGGGGCCAAAGCTTGCGAAATATGCACAGCACCGATCACCAC
>CANGRU010000183.1 GCA_947456315.1 Beijerinckiaceae bacterium
GTGGTGTAGAAGCACGAGACGGGGCACACGGCGGCGCAAGGCGCATCCGTGCAATGCATGCAGGCCATGGAAACCGAGCGCTCGCCCGGTTTACCGTCATTGATCGTCACCACGCGGCGGCGGTTGATGCCCCACGGAACTTCATGTTCGTTTTTGCATGCTGTGACGCAGGCATTGCATTCGATGCAGCGATCCGCATCACAGAGAAATTTCACACGTGCCATTTCTCGTATCTCCTCACGCTGCCTGGATTTGGCAGAGAGTCACCTTGCCTTCGTGCATGCCCGTGACCGGATCATAGCCGTAGGTTGTGACCGTGTTGACGCTTTCACCGAGCACGATGGGGTCCGTGCCCTTCGGATAATTGCCGCGCTGGTCGACGCCCTGATACCAGCCCGCGAAATGGAAGGGCATGAATGCCACGCCCTTGCCCACGCGATCTGTCACCAGCGCTTTGACTTTTGCCTTCGACTTGTTTTCCGGACCATAGACCCAGACCCAACCACCATCGGCAATGCCGCGTTGCGCCGCATCGGCTGTATTGATCTCGACGAACATGTCTTGCTGCAATTCAGCCAGCCACTTGTTTGAACGGGTTTCTTCACCGCCGCCTTCATATTCCACGAGACGACCCGAGGTGAGGATGATCGGGAAGTCTTTCGCAATCCCCTTCTCCACAGCCGCCTTCTGCACCGAGAAGCCCGCATTCATCATGCGGAACTGACGGCCATCCGGACGCGTCGGATATTTGGCGACGAGATCGGTGCGCGGCGTATAGATCGGTTCGCGATGCACCGGCACCGGATCGGGCAGGTTCCACGCAGTCGCACGCGCCTTGGCATTGCCATACGGCAAGACGCCATGGTCGAGACAGACGCGGATGATGCCACCCGACAGATCAATCGCCCAACCCACAGCATCCGGATTGGCGCCACCGATCTTGGTGATGGTTGCAACTTCGTCTTCGGTGAGATCCTTGTCCCAGCCGAGTTTCTTCAAAATGCCGAAGGTGAATTCCGGATACCCGTCTGTCAGCTCCGAGCCCTTCGAGTAAGAGCCTTCTGCCAGCAGATTATAGGTTGTCGACGTGCCATCGGCCTTCTTGTCTTCATAGACAGTGCCGAAGCGCGCACGGAATGTGCCGCCGCCGTCCTTCACATGCAGATTGGTGTTGTAGAGCGTATGCGTGCCCGGGTGACGGATTTCCGGCTTGCCCCAGCACGGCCACGGCAGACCATAATAATCGCCACCGACTTCCGGCACATCAGCCGGAGCGCGCAAGGTGACCAGATCGAACTTGTCGCGATGACGCACATGCGCCTTCAGGCGTTCCGGGCTCTGGCCCGAATAGCCTGTCGACCACCCACCGCGATTGATCTCGCGCAGAATGTCTTCTGGCACCGGGCGGCTGTTCTCGACTTTGATGTTCTTGAACATCTTGTCAGCAAAGCCGAGCTTGGTCGCCAGACGATAGATGACTTCGTAATCATCCTTCGATTCAAAGATCGGATTGACGACCTTTTCGCCCCACTGAACCGAACGGTTCGACGCTGTGCGCGATCCATCCGTTTCGAACTGGGTGCAGATCGGCAGCAGATAGGTGCCGTTCTTGCGACCCGAAATGGCCGCAAAGGTTGTCGGATGCGGATCAGCCACGACGAGCAGCTCGAGCTGCTCAAGCGCTTTGATCATGTCGGGCATGCGCGGCACGGTGTTGCCACCGTGGCCGAAGATCATCATCGCCTTCAGTGCATCGCGCTGATCGACATCATCGGGATTGAAGCTTGTGGCATCAAACCAGCGGGTCGAGGGAATGCCCGGCAGCTCCATGTTTTCCTTGCGTGTGCGCGCAGGACGACCGGACTTGGCCGGCACATCGTCAAACCGTGCTTGCAGGTAGTCGTAATCGACTTCCCAGACACGCGCCCAATGTTTCCACGCGCCTTCGACAAGGCCGTAATAGAGCGGCAGCGAGGTGATATCGAGGCCCATATCGGTCGCGCCCTGCACGTTGCAGTGACCGCGGAAAATATTGGCGCCGCCGCCGAAGACGCCGACATTGCCGGTCGCCAAAAGCAGGTTGCAATAAGCGCGCACATTGGCCGTGCCGACCGTGTGCTGCGTGCCACCCATGCACCAGATGAACGTCGAGGGACGTTCTTTGGCAAAAGTTTCAGCCACACGCTTCAGCTGTTCGCCAGGGATACCGGTGACGCGTTCGGTCTCTTCGGGATTCCACTTTTCGACTTCGGCACGCACAAGGTCCATGCCAGCCACGCGCTTGGCGATGAAATCCTTGTCTTCCCAGCCGTTCTTGAAAATGTGCCACATCATGCCCCAGATCACCGCAATATCGGTGCCTGAGCGGATGCGCACATATTCCGTGGCATGGGCGGCCGTCCGCGTGAAGCGCGGGTCGAGCACAAACATATTGGCGCGGTTCATCTCCTTGCCCGACAGCACATGCTGCAGCGAGACAGGATGAGCTTCCGCCGCATTCGACCCCATGAAGATGATCGTCTTGGCGTTGCGGATGTCATTGTAGGAATTGGTCTGCGCGCCATAGCCCCAGGTGTTGGCGACGCCCGCGACGGTCGTCGAATGGCAAATACGCGCTTGGTGATCGATCGAATTCGTGCCCCAGAACGCGCCGAGCTTACGGAACAGATAAGCGCCTTCGTTGGAGAATTTCGCCGAACCCAGCCAATAGACCGAATCCGCACCGCTCTTGGCGCGGATCTCGTTCATCTTGTCGCCGATTTCATTGATGGCCTGATCCCAGCCGATGCGGGTCCATTCGCCATTCACGAGTTTCATCGGATATTTCAGGCGACGATCCCCATGCACGAGCTCGCGCACCGATGCGCCCTTGGCGCAATGCGAACCGCGATTGATCGGGCTGTCGAAAGCCGGCTCTTGGCCAACCCACACGCCGTTCTGCACTTCGGCCACAACCGAGCAACCGACCGAGCAATGGGTGCAGACATTCTTTTTGATTTCGCTCTTCACGCCAGCCACAACGGGGCCGGCTTCTGCCTTGCGCACAGCGCCCAGCGAGAGGGAGCCGATGGCAGCAACACCACCCGCCGCCAGACCTGAACGGCGCAGGAAAGAACGACGATCCAGCACACCGGATGCCAAACCTGCGGCCAGGCCAGAGAGGCGTGCGCGCGAAGCTGTAGCTGTTTTTCTTTTCGTCAGCATGGAACTGCTCCTCAGTACCGATTGACGCGATAGAATGTCTTGACGTGTTCAGTCTCCTGATAGCGCGCCTTTTTGCGCTCGGAGTCTGTTTCAGCAGCCATCACAGGCTCGGCGCCGGTGGCCACCACTGTTGCCGCCACCACAGCAGCACCGCTGCCTGCGCGGAAGAAAGCGCGGCGATCCATCGCTGCCTCTGACTTCTCATTCGTCTTCGTCATAACCGTTCCCTCCGGTTGATGATTGTGGGCTTCATCCTTCAAACTGCCATGCATTAATTGGGCAGTTTGAAAGCCTCCGCTTCAAGCTCGATAAAGGTGCGACCATACAGGCCGACCGATTTGTAGAATTTGGCTGCACTGGTTGTTTCCAGATCAGCAAAGAAGCGCGCCGCCCATGGCTGGATGTGGCGCTCAAAAAACTGCCCCTGTCGGCGGGCATCGGCCTCGAAGTCGCCGCGCGCAAGACCCGCCATGATCTCGCAGAGAATGGCGATGTGATCTTCGGGCTCGCGCATATGGCCTGCCCGCTCGATCCCCAACTCTGCCAGATCTTCACGCACGCGTGCCAAAGGGCGTTCATGCAAAAAACCGGTCTGGTAATAGGAGCCGTAGGGCAAAAGCTCGCCGCGCCCGACACCGATGAAGAGATCGAAATATTCACGGCCCGCTGCAGTCTCATCGATCGCGCGCGCCGCCTCTGCCAATTCGATATGGGCCATGCCCAGCGGCGTTGCATCACCGCGCAAGGACGAGAGGCGTGCCAACAGATCAGCGCTCGGTGCCTGACCCAGCAGAACCGAGAGAAGCGCATATTCGGCACCACGCAGGATATCGATCTCATCGATGTCCTCCTTCACCGCTTCAGCACCTGACACCCGACACTCCATAAACTTGAGAACCCGCACAAAACTGCACAAGGTTGCATCACCTGCACACTGTCATAGACCATGCAAAGTTTCACAACATTATAATTTCGTCGGCCCCGACGGCAAAGCTTTGCCATGGCGAGACTTTTTGGGCGGGGACTCATCCGCGGTATTCAATGGCATATTGTCTGCAAATGCCTGTGGTTGTTCAGTTTTCACAATATTTTCGGGCTCGGAAACCAGCTCGGAGGGTGCGACATTCGGCCCCTTTTCGCCAAGTGATTGATTTTGTTGCACCGCAACATCCTCGATCACATTTTTGTCGGCGGGCTCATCCCCGAAAATCCGGGCGACCATTTCGTGGGAATCATAGTCCGCAGGCAGGTCTCCACCACCCGGCACGCCGCCGGGTGCATTCCAGTCATAGGCATAATCCA
>CANGRU010000184.1 GCA_947456315.1 Beijerinckiaceae bacterium
CGATGATGGAGGCCTCCGTAAACTGGTTAAGGCCGGCCTTGCCTTCGACAAAGCCGAGCGCCATGCAGAACGGTGTCGAGAATTTCGCCGCATAGGGTGTGGGCGGATTGTGCTTGACGTTGAGCGGCTCCCAGAGGCGATGCACCGTGCCCTCGCCCACATCACATTCGATCTTCACAATGTCGTCTAGCTTGACGCCCTGCTTGGCGAGTTCAATCGCGCAATCGATGAAGGGCTGCGTCATCGTTCCGCAAGCGTAAGGCTTGAAGACGATATCATCGATCACCCAACGTTGGCCCAGCTCGTTCAACAGCAAATCGAACGCGGGCTTGCGCGACGGCGCAAACGCATGGAAGAAACCATGCGTGCCTTCGAACACCGTGCGCGGACCCAAAAAGCCGCCACGCGCCATCAAAGCTGCGCGGATGCCAGATTGCGCGGCCCAGCCCGCATGCATGCGCTTGGTCCAGGTGCCTTCCGCCAGATATTCGATAATGCCGGACGCCATGGAGCCGGCAATGCCGAGCGCATCAATCGTCTGCTTCTTGTTGAGGCCGAGTGCCACCGAGACAGCGGCAGCGGCAGCCATTGTGCCGATGACGGCTGTGGGATGGAAGCCGGCTTTGTGAATGGCCTTCGGTGTCACCAGCGACAAGCGGCACAGCAATTCCGAGCCATAGGCTGTGGCGAGCAACATCTTTTCGCCCGACAGGCCTTCCTGTTCGCAAATCGCCATGACGGCAGGCACGATGACAGCGCCCGAATGGACGGGACCACCTTCGAATGTGTCGTCGTAATCTTCGCCATGCGCCGCCGTGCCATTGATCAGCGCGGCGGAGAATGCATCAAACCCCTTGCCGTGACCGATGGCGGTAATGTCGCCCGGCCCGGCCGCACCGACCGTGGCCTTCACATAATCTTCGTTGCGCGCGGCAATGCAGAGCCCCGCCACATCGAGCACGATACGGCGCGACATTTCGATGGTCTCAGAAGAGAGCTTTTTGACATCCGCGCCAACGAGCCAGTCGGCGAGGATTTCGGAAATAGCGGTTTCGATTTTCTCGCTCATGCTGGTGTCTTTTCTTCTTGAGCCTTCGTGCTGTCGCGGAAATGACGCACAAGGGAGATGAGGATGAAGGCCGCTGCCAATGCGAGCAAAGTCGCGGCAATCGGATCTTCTGTGAAGGTCATATGATCGCCATCCGACAAGACCAGCGCGCGGCGATAATTCGACTCCACCATGAAGCCGAGCACCACGCCCAGCACCATCGGCAGGGTCGGGATGCGGAAATATTTCATCGCATAACCGATCACACCAAAGGCCAGAGCAATGCCGACATGGAACAGCGAATTATGGATCGCATAAACACCCGACAGCACGAGGGCGAAAATAAACGCCATCAGATAATGTTTCGGACGGTTCACCAGCCAGATGCACGGACGCAGAATGAGATAAGCCACCACCAGCAACGCGAACAGAGAAATCACTTTGCCCGCATAGAGGCCCATCACCACATCATAATGCTTGGTGAACAGCATCGGGCCCGGCGTCATGCCATGGATCAAAAAGCCACCGAGCAGAACCGCTGCCGAATTGGAGCCGGGAATGCCCAGACCCATCATCGGAATGAGAGCCGTTGCCGAGACAGCGCCATTGGCGCTTTCAGGGGCGGCAATGCCTTCGGGCGAACCATGACCGAATTCTTCCGGCTTTTTCGACCAACGCTTGGCTTCATTATAGGAGAGGAAGGCAGCAATCGTGCCGCCACCGCCGGGCGTCAGGCCTTCGATAAAGCCGATACCCGCGCCGATGATCTGCGACACACGCAGACGCGCACGCATCAAAGCATCAGGCATTTTGATCGACGCGTCAGCCGTATTGGTCTGCTGCCAGCCCGGATGGCTCGCCTGTTCGAACAATTCGGCCACCGCATAAATGCCGACCATCACGAGAATGGGGGGAATGCCCGACAGCAATTCGGGATCATCAAAGGTGAAGCGATTGTTGCCTGTCACCGGATCGGTGCCGACGGTGGCAATCATCAAACCGATGAAGCCTGCCATCATGCCTTTGATCAGGGATTCACCGGCAAGCGAGGCAATGACGCTCAGACCCAGCACGCCAAGCCCCACATAAGAGGTCGGCTGGAAGGCGAGTGCCACAGCGGCAAGCGGCTGCGTCAATGTGATCAGCAGAGCGACACCAAAGATCGAGCCCAGCAATGTCGAATAGAGCGAAATGCCCAGCGCTTCGCCGGCTTTGCCCTGCTCTTTCATCGCATAGCCATCAATCACAGTGGCCGCGGCTGAATTGGTTCCGGGCGTGCGAATGAGAATGGCGGGAATGGAACCACCATATTCCGCCCCCAGATAAGTGGAGGCGAGCAGCACAACAGCGGCTGTGGGATCGGCGCCATAGGTAAAGGGCAGCAGAAGGGCCATAGTGATGGAGGGCGAAATTCCGGGCAGCGCGCCGCCCAGAATGCCCCACGCAATGCCGGCGAATGCCGCAGGGATAATCATCGGTGAAGCGAGGAGCGCATTCAACAAGCCAGAGAGATCGATCATCGACGCAGACCCTCGATCAGATCAGCCCAAATGCCCGCAGGCTGGCCGATGTGGAGCAGGAAGACGAACACAAACCAAAGGCCGAATGCGCCCAGCACCGCAATGCCAGCGAGCCGCGCCGAGATTTGTCCGCCGTTGTAGAGAGCCGCAATCGCAATCACGAGCGCGATAGCGAGCGGATAACCGAGATAAGGCACCGTGACGATATAGCCGATGCCAATCACCAGAATGCCCAAGCCGCGCTTGGCGGCAAACAGCTCTTCGGCAACAGCACGCATCTTGCCGCCCGCTTGGGCCGGGCTGGTGCGAGCCCGCACCATCAACAGAACCGAAAACACCGCGAGCAGGACACCGTAGATCTTCGGCAGACCACCAGGCCCGACATCATCAGCCAATTGGCTGTTCTGGATATTGGCGGCCATGGCATAATAAGCCATGGCCAAAAGCAGGCCGAGGAAACCGGCCACAAAATCACGATTCATTTTTGTTAGCCTTACTTGATCGTGCCGGTCGAGCGCAGAAAGTCTTCGGTTTCTTTGCCGAAGTCAGCGACGAACTTTTGATATTCGGCATGGGGAATGAAGGCCGGCTGCAAGCCGTTCTCGAAATAAACTTTCTTGTAGGCGGGATCGGCGAGCACTTTCTGGATGCCCTCTTCCCAAGCCTTGACGACGTCAGGTGGCGTGTTCTTCGGACCAGCAAGGCCGCGGAACTTGCGCACGGACACATCAACGCCCTGCTCCTTGGCGGTCGGCACATCAGGCATCTGCTCGAGACGCTTGTCGCCCATCACAGCCAGCACGCGCAGCTTGCCGGCTTCCATCTGCGGACGGATTTCCTGCATCTCGCCAATGCCGATGTCGAGCGTATGGTTGAGCACGTTGATCAGCATGTCGCCGCCACCTTCAAAAGTGACCACTGCCGCACGCACGCCTGTTGCTGTCTTCATGCGTTCGAGCACTTGGCGCTCGAGCGAGGCCGGATTGGCCGCGCCCCATTTGCCGCGATTGGCCTTGGCATGTTCGATCACATCTTTCAGCGTCTTGAACTTGGAATCGGCGGCCGTATAGACGACTTCCGGATCAAAGAAGACATTCACCAGCGGCTCGAGATCTTTGTAAGTGGCCTCAGGCTTGGAGAGCAGCGAGGTGTAAATGAAGGTCGGGGTTGTTGCGTAGAACAGACCGCCATCCGGCTTGGCTTTGGACACAACCGCCATGGCCTTGGCGCCCGAGCCGCCGGATATATTTTCGACCGCAAAATTGAGGCCCATGACACGGTTCAGATGCGGCACCATCTCACGCAGGAAAATGTCGGAGCCGCCGCCCGGGCTCGAATGGGTAGCCAGCATGACCGTATCTTTGGGATATTTGGTCTGCGCCTGTGCCCCGCAAAGGGTCAGGGCAAAAGCCGTTGTAATGCCTGCGAGCAGCTTAAAAGCCTTGAGCGACATGGGTTTACCTCCAAATTGCCCGCCTTGGGCGGCGAGACTCACCGGGTTTGCCCCGATTGATGATTGTCAATTGTCGACAATCTGCACTTCAGGTCAAGCCTTCCGCCCCACCCTGTGGATGGGAAAGCTGTTCAGCCTCATAGAATTGCGGCTTTGCCCTGCCGCGCGATTTGACTTGGACGTCGCCAAGCTCTTTTGATGGCGCCAACGGCACCTCACCAAGGTGCGTCAGGGAGGTTTCAGATGAAAATCAAATTCGGTGCGCTTGTGGCGCTATCTTGCCTCATCGCAAGCAGCGCGCAGGCCCAGCAACCCAATCTCAATCTGATCGTCGGCTTTGCGCCTGGTGGCTCGGCCGATTCCGTTGCGCGCATTGTCGGTGCACGCATGCAGGAAAAGACCGGCCGCAATGTCGTGGTCGAAAATCGTCCGGGTGCAGGCGCCAATATCGCGACCAAAGCCGTTGTGCAGGCC
>CANGRU010000185.1 GCA_947456315.1 Beijerinckiaceae bacterium
AAGCCGATCCTCGATTGCGCAGCGGCCTCCGGCCTGCCCTTCATTCGTGTCGAGCGGCATCTCGATGAAAAGCTCTTCGCGCTGAATGAACAAGGCGCGCTCAACGGCCATGTGCCGATCACGGCGATTGTCTCTTTCATCGCGCTGGCCTCCGCCTTTGTGCACGGCTTTGATGCGGTGATCTTGTCGAATGAACGCTCCGCCGATCAGGGAAACCTGTCGCGCGATGGCCGCCAGATCAATCACCAATTTTCCAAGACCAGCGGCATGGAAGTCGCGCTCGCCGATTATGTCGCGCGCTATATCGACACCCAACTGTCTTACTTCTCGCTGCTGCGCCCGCTCTCGGAAGCTCATATTGCAAGCCTGATGGCGCGCACGAGTCTTTATGACGGCGCGTTCACAAGCTGCAATCGCGCGTTCCAGTTGCGCCCGAAAGAAGAGCCCAAACGCTGGTGCCGCGATTGCCCCAAATGCCGCTTCACCTTTTTGATGCTCGCCAACCACATGCCGCGGGCGCGGCTTGAAAATATTTTCGGCGGCAATCTGCTCGAAGATGACAGCCAGATTGCGGGCTTTGAAGAATTGATGGGTCTGTCCGGCCACAAGCCATGGGAATGTGTGGGTGAGCTTGCAGAATCCGGCGCGGCTTTGTTGATGCTGTCTGACAAGCCCGAATGGAAAGACGCCAAGCTGGTGCGCGCCCTGGCGCCGCGCTTGCACAAGCTCATGCCCGCACCCGAACACATCTGGGCCGGGCTGATGACGCCCTCGCCGCAGCATTATCTCCCCAAACGCTACGAGGAGATGCTGCATGGCTTCCTCTGAAGCAGCGATCTGGGGCTATGGGCGCGAAGGACAAGCAGCGCTTGCGCATCTGAAAGAAAAGCGCCCTGATCTGACGCTCGTCATTCTCAATGACACGCCGATCAGCGATGCGCCTGCGGGCCTCGAGATTCTGACAGGTGATGCCGCGAAAGACGCGCTCACCAGCGGGCGCTTTGCGCTTGTGGTGAAAAGCCCCGGCATCAGCCTCTATCGCCCCGAGATTGCGCAAGCCAAAGCCAAGGGCACGAAATTTACATCGGGCACGAACCTCTGGTTTGAAGCGCACCCCGAAGCGCGCACGATTGCGGTGACAGGCACCAAGGGCAAGAGCACGGTGTCGCGCCTCATTCATCATCTGCTGGTCAAAGGCGGCTTTGACGCCAAACTGCTCGGCAATGTCGGCGTCGCGGCGCTGGGCGAACAGCCCGCACGCGACTGGACCGTGTTTGAACTCTCATCCTACCAGCTCGCGGATTTTGATCATGGGGGCAATATCGGCGTGCTGACCAATCTCTATCCCGAACATGCGCCCTGGCATGGCGGGGTGGAGCCCTATTATCGCGACAAGCTGAATATTTTTCGTGATGCAAAAACGCTCGCCATCGCCAATCGCGCGCATGAGGAAGTTTTCGCGCGCGTGAAGACCCGCAACAACCTCGTCTGGTTCAATGATGCAAGCGGCTTTCACGAGAAGGGCGGCAAACTGTTCTTTGGTGAACAAGAAGTGCGCGTTGAAAATTTCGCTCTGCGCGGCGCGCATAATATCGCCAATCTGGCTGCCGCCTGCACCGCGGCAGACCAAGCCGGCGTGACGGGCTTGCGTGAGCGCGTCGATATGGCGGGATTTGAACAACTCGCCCATCGCCTCGAAGAATTTAGCGCACGCGGCATCACCTGCGTGGATGATTCCATCTCGACTGTGCCGCAAGCAACCCTTGCCGCCCTTGCCGCTTATGAATCGCGCCCGATTGTATTGATCGCGGGCGGCTCTGATCGCGGTCAGGATTATGACGAGCTGGCGGATGCGCTCATACACGCCAACATTGCGGCGCTGATCTTGCTCCCTGTGACAGGCGCGCGTCTGCGCGCGGCACTCGACATGCGTGGTGCGGCTTTTCCGATTGTCGATGCGGGCAAATTGGCTGATGCGGTCACGCAGGCTTTTGCGCATGTGCCGAAAGATGGCGTCGTGCTGCTCTCACCCGCCGCGCCGAGTTTTGAAGAGTTCCGAAATTTCGAAGAGCGTGGACAGGCTTTCAAAGACGCCTGCTCGTCTTTGCGAGCGTAAGCGAAGCAATCCAGAGGCCTCACGTGTCGCTTCTGGATTGCTTCGCCTTCGGCTCACAATGACGGCTAGTCTTCCACCTTCTTGCCGGTGCCCTTCGGCGTCTGCTTTGGCCCGAGCCGCTTGCGCGTTTGCACTTTGGTGCGCGGGCCTTCCACGAGGCGCACGACGACACCCCACAAAGTCCGCACATCTTGCTGCGTCAATTGCATGCGGTGAAACATGTTGCGCAGATTGATCTGCATCAGCGGCTTCTTGCCCAAGGGGCGGAAGAAGCCGCGCTCTTCGAGCGCTGTTTCGAGGAAGTCGAAAAACGACACCAGCATTTTGCGATCAGCGGGCGGCGAGTGATCGGGCGTGGCGAAGGGCAAAGTATCGCCCTGACTGGCGCGGAAATATTCATAGCCGCTCAACAAAACCGCCTGCGCCAGATTGAGCGAGGCATAGGCCGGATTGACCGGAAAGGTGATGATCGCATCGGCCAGCGCAATATCATCATTGGCCAGACCCGTGCGCTCTGGTCCAAAAATAATGCCATGCTTTTCGCCCGCTTTGATCGCGGTGGCGGATTGGCTCATGGCAACTACAGGCGGCTCGACGCGCTTGCCCTGGCCACGCTCGCGCGCTGTTGTCGCCCAGACGAAATTGAGATCGGCAATCGCCTCTTCCACACTGTCGAACACGCGCGCCCGCTCCAGCAGATGCACGGCACCCGCGGCGGCGGCATAGGCGCCCTTGCGGCGTGCATCGGTGCGCGGCCAGCCTTCGCGTGGTGTGACAAGGCGCAAATCATCCAGCCCGAAATTGGCCATGGCACGCGCGCACATGCCGATGTTCACAGCCAATTGCGGACGCACCAGAATGATCGCTGGTCCGCCGGCAATGCCGGGCTGGGTCTTGTTGGTTCCTGCACCTGTCATGCGCGCTATGTGCCTTTGCTCGTCCCCAAACGCAAGCCGTCAGGCGAAAGCATAAGCGGCGTAACACAAGCCGCCACCGCTGATCAGAAAGATCACGGGGTGGATTTTGGGCTTCCACACATTGAGCGCGCAGACGACACCGATAATGGCGATGGGCAGAAATCCGTCAGACGCCAATTTGGCGAGCGTCACCACACCGGCAAAGAGCAGGCCTGCGCCCAGCGGGTTGAGCCCGCGCTCCAGCGCATTGTGCCAGCGCTTGCCACGATGGCGAGACCAGACATGGCCCACGCCATAGACGACAATGGAGGACGGCAGATAGATCGCGATCGAAGCAATGATAGCACCTGCCAGACCCGCCACTTGCCAGCCGACCAGCGTGCAAAACAAAGAGCCCGGCCCGGGCATGGCGCGTGAAATGGCGAAGAGATCGAGAAACTCGCGCGCCGTGATCCAATGTTCAATATCGACGACTTCGTGCTGCATCGGCGCATAGATCGAACTTGCACCACCGAAGGAGGCAAGCGACAGAGGCGCGATGATGGTGAAGATGCGGATCAGCGTATCGGCGTTCATTGTGCGCCCTCCGCTGTGGCTTTGGGCCATGCCAGCGCGACACTGATCGGGCCCATCACACAGATCACCGGCACCAGCGGAAAGCGGAACACACCCACCGCCAGAAAACTGGCGATCATGACGGCCATGGCGGAAATGTCGCGCAATTGCGGTCGCGCGGCTTCAACACCTGTGCGCATCAGCATGCCGATGGCGGCCGCGGCCACACCGACCATGGTTTCCTGAAAACCCGGAATATGGAGCAGCGATTTATAAGCCCAAGCCGCAGCCAGCGAGATGACAAAGGGCGCGCTCAGCATGGCGGTGATGGCGGTCAGCGCACCCAGCCAGCCGCGCAAAATCTGGCCGACATAAATGGCGCAATTGGTGGAGGACACGCCGGGCATGACCTGGGCCAGCGCGACGCCGGGCAGGAAATCCTCACGGCTCATCCATTTGCGCACATCCACCGTGTCCCGATAGATCCACGAGACGAGGCCGCCGCCGAAGGAAAACAGGCCGATGACGAAAAAGGTGCGGTAAATCTCGCTCAGCGGCACACGCCGGGTCTGGTCCAAGGCTTTTCCCCTTATTGTTATTACGCGCCGACCCTTCCCCTCCCCCTTGAGGGGAGGGGCTAGGGGTGGGGGTCGCGCGATCTTTCCGTCGGAATGAAAACGACGAAGCAATCCATAAAGCCTCGGGCCAATGGCCTTCTGGATTGCTTCGCTTTGCTCGCAATGACGGGAATTACTGCGCGACCCTGCGCACCAGCGCGATGATGTAAATCCGTCATGCCCGCCTTGCGCGGGCATCTAGAGCCAAGAGAAAAAATCTCTCCCGAAACTCTAGATCCCCGCTCTCGCTACGCTCGGCGGGGATGACGGGAATTATTGGGCGACGCGCC
>CANGRU010000186.1 GCA_947456315.1 Beijerinckiaceae bacterium
ACGCTGCCGTCGATAAACTTCTCGATCTGGATGGGGGCCTGCAATGTCTCTGTCTTGACGAAGAGATCCTGCATCCATTGCAGCTTGCGACGGTCAATCGACATTTCGCTGTCAATGGCGTTCAGCTTGGCAACTTCGTCAAAGACATATTCAGCGCGCGGATCATCTTCCTTGGCACTGGTCATTTCTTTGGTCAGTTTCACAACCTGATCGCGGTTTTTCAAAGCGTGACGATAGGCCTGAATAGAGGCTGCCATGAATTTGGCGGCATCGTCAGGGCGCGCTGCGATCGTCTTTGAATTCATATAGGTGCAGAAGCGGATGTAATCTGGTGTCACATCATGGGCGTGGACGAGGACTTTCAGACCCATTTTTTCTGTGATCGGCGTGAATTCGCTGGAAGACGCCGCAGCCTGAATGACGCCAGCCATGACGGCGCGGAAGCGATCCGTGTCGGATCCCATCTGCGCATATTGCACGTCTGTGCCATCGATCTTGTTCTTCTCGAGCACGGCGCGGGCAAACAGATCGGGCAAGGCGCCGGGTGATGAAATGCCGAATGTCTTGCCTTTCAGCTCGGCGACAGACTTCACATCAGCCTTGGTGAAAATGGCATAGGTGAGGCCCGGCCAATAGCAGCCCACAAGGCGCACATCGGCACCTTTGGAAAAGGCCACCATGGGCGCGCCGGGGCTGCCTTCATAGGAATCGATCTCGCCGGCGATGAGGGCTTTCAGTGCAATGGCGTCACCTTTGAATTGCATGGATTCGAGCGTGATGCCGTTCTTTGCAGCAAAGCCGCCTTTTTCAGCCATGAAGACGAAGCCTGCATCGCTCTTGGCTTCGACCATGCCGTGCTTCCAGACTTTCTGGGCGTGGGCTGTTCCTGACAGGCTGGCAATGCCTGCAATTGCTAAAGCCAATGTTGAAATGCGTTTCATCATTTGCGCCTCCATCTTCCTTTCGGCGGTGCCGAATGTCATCTGATTGTATGCAACTGCAGTGCCATTCACTCTTCACGTTCGCGTGGCACGGGGTCGTTCATCGCGACATCAGAACGGCGCCCTTTGATGAGCTCATCCGAAAAGTCGAAATATTCACTGCGTGTCGCCATCTCGGCTTGGCGCGCAAGGTTGTCGGGCCAGACACCAAGGTCATAGCCATGCCAAGGCGTCTCCGGCTTGAGCGCAGGCAGCCCCAGACGCTCCCAGATGACTTTCGCATTCTCCATGAACTCGCGCTTGGGCAGAGCCACGGGCGCAAAGTCGCCTTTGAGTAGCGCATTGATGAGCACGGATGCGCTTTCGCCATTGTCGCGTGGTCCACGCGGGCCATGGCCTGCATCTTTGCGGTCCAGCACTTTCATATCGTGTTGCGGCTGGCAGCGATAAGACATGGCCCAGAACAAGGCGTCGGCATTTTCCGGATCAATGTCTTCATCAATCGCAATCACCCATTTGCCGGCAAAGCGATGCAGGGTTGAGGCTGCATAAAGCGCGCGCCAGACTTCGGTCTCCAGAACATTGCGTTCAAAGACAATGGCAATCACCGCATAAAGCGAAGTCAGCGGCTCATGCATGGAGACGCGCTTGACGCCTTTGATGCCAAGCGCATGGCGCAGATGGTTGAGATAGACCGGTTCCATCGCTGCTTTGCGGATGACGGATGATTCACTGGGTGTCACCTGACTGATGAAGGAGGGCACAATCGGGTGCTTGCGCCGCGTGATCGCGGTGACATCCATGAATGCATTGTATTCTTGCAGGTTCACATAGCCATGTGACTCGCCGAAGGGTGCTTCTGGTTCGAGCGTGTTGGTGTCGATGAAGCCCTCGATGATGATTTCGGCTTCGGCGGGCACCAGCAGATCGACTGTTTTGGCTTTCACCACATTGATCGGTGCGCCAGCCAGACCACCGGCAACCGCCATTTCATCGACGCCTTCCGCCAGTTTCTGGACGGAGGTGTAAGACACAGCAGGCGGGCAACCGACCACGACAGCGCAAGGCATGGGCAGGCCGAGCTTCTTGTATTTGAGCCAGTGCGTGTAAATGCCGGCGCGCAATTCGACCGACGGGTTCATACCCAAGCGGCGCGGTGACTTGAGCTGGCCGCGGTAATTGCCGATGTTCTGGATGCCGGTGTCGGGATCTTTGGTGATGTAATGACCAGCTGACAGATAGGGCGCATTGTCCCAGCCCGGTGTCGAGATCGGCACGGGAACACCATCAAGCGCAGCGCCCGGCTTATCGAGGTCAGCGCCCACCGTCACAATCTCTTGGCAGATGGCCTGATCGACAATTTTGGGTTCGATCGGATTGGCAATGGCGTTGATCCAGGTCTCGCCAATTTTCTCAAGCGGTTTGCCAAAGCCTACGCGATAGACATCCGGCGTGGCGGCAAGGCCAGCGACAAGCACGGAGGCATCATATTGGCGGCCCTTGCCGTCAGTTGGTTTGGTGAAGAGAAAAGCTTTGCGGTTCTTTTCGGGAATGCCGCCGCGATATTGCCAGCGCACGAGCGGGTGCATTTCCGTGTCTTTGTTGATGGGCTCATCAACAACCACGAGCAGATCTTTTTCCCACAGGGCCAGCACATGCTGATGCAGGTCGGGATAGGCGGCTGATGATTTTGCCTCATCAAGATAGCGCTGGAGGGAGGCCGGTATTTCTTTTTTCTGTTCGGACATGGTGACCTTCAGGCGAGTGCAATGGGGGTCAGGATGGATTCAAGTGCAGAAGTGTGGGCAAACAAGGCAGCATCCTCATCGAGGAAGCCGAGCAGCTGGATGCCGAGCGGCAAGCGGCCCAAAGTGACGAGCGGCAGCGAGACGGCAGGCACACCCAGCAGCGAGCCCTGCACGGCAAAGATCGGGTTGCCCGTCGATTCAAGGCCCACAGGGGCGACATCAGGCGCGCTCAAGGTGATGCAAGCTTCGACCTTGCGCGACAAAGCTGCATAGGCGGCACGAATATCTTCGCGGGCCAGCAAGTCGCTGCGATAATCTTCGACGCACATGGTTTGTGCTTCATGCAGACGCTCGACCATGCCCTTCGACAATTTGCTTTCGTCCTTGTCGACATAGGTGTTGAGCGGCCAGCGCGACTCCCAGGCATTGATGCGCCGTGTCAGCCCCAGCGATTGCGGCAGCAAGGCTTCGAGCGCGGCGACATCTGCATCGCTTTGCGCGTCAATCACCCGCACGCCTGCTGTCTCGAGCTGGGCGCGGATCATGTCCATCGCTTTGCGCGCAGATGGGGTGGCCACCTCCCAGCCAGGTGTTTTCAGAAAAGCCAGTGTGGTGGGCATATCGGCATCAGGCGGCAGGGCCGGGCCGATCATGCCGGAATGGCCGGGGTCGCCACCTGCGCGCTGCACGATTTCAATCGCGACCTGCCAGCAATCAGCCAGCGAGGCAGCCAATACGCCTTGCACCGATTGGCTCATATAATCATGACTGCCACCGCGATTGATGCCACCCAGCGATGGTTTGAAACCATAGACGCCGCAATAGCTCGCGGGGCGTAAAATGGAACCGACCACTTGTGTGCCAAGTCCGGCTGCAATCATGCCGCAACCAACACCTGCAGCCGAGCCACTCGATGAGCCGCCCGGTGTGCGCGTCAGATCATGCGGGTTGCAGGTGGGGCCGGGGCGGGTCGCGGCAAATTCCGTTGTGACCGTTTTGCCCAGAATAATTGCGCCGGCTTCACGCAAAGCATGGACAGAGGCGGAATCGTACCCGGGGGACCAGCCCTCATAAAGGGCAGAGCCCATTTGGGTTGGCATGTCGGCTGTTTCGATCACGTCTTTGACGCCAATCGGCATGCCGTCGATGTAGGAGAGGGGCGCGCCCTTGTGCCAACGCTTCGTGCTCGCATCGGCTGCCTTGCGTGCGGCATCCAGCTGCAAAGCGGTAAAAGCTTTCACATCCTTTTCGCGCGCCTCGATCACGCTGATGCAGCGCTCCAGAAAGTCGCGTGGCGTGTCGGTGCCATTGGCAAATTGGCCAATGGCTTGCGCGAAGGATTGCGGCTGCACTTTGCTCATCAGCCGACATCCTCAAGCGTAATGGCAGCCGCACGCTGCTGCATGGCAATCATAGAGGTGCGCAACAGATACGCGCGCGCCTTGACCGGATCGGCGGCTGTCTGTGCGAGGTCTGCGAGCATGACCTTGCGCTCTTCCGGATCCTTGGTTTCCAGCTGTTTTTTATTGGCAATCGATTGTGCTTGTACAAATTCAATCGAAACCGTGCGACGCTGGTGTGAATAAAGATCCATCAAACGATCGGATGCACCATCGAGCACTTGCACGAGCTTCTCAGCCAGATTGGCGGCATCCTGCAATCCGCCGTTCAATCCCATGCCGCCAATCGAATTGTTCACATGGGCGGAGTCGCCAGCCAGCAGCACGCGCCCTTTGCGGAAGGTGGAAGCGACGCGCTGATGCACGGTGTAAATGTTCCGATGC
>CANGRU010000187.1 GCA_947456315.1 Beijerinckiaceae bacterium
CCAACTGGCTGTTGCAGATTCTGGTCTTCCTGCTGGTCAGCGCCAATACGATCAATCTGGGCGCCGATCTTGGCGCTATGGCAGAAGCTTTTGTGCTGGTCATACCCGGCCCGCCAAAATCGTTGCTCATTCTGTTCTTCGCAGCCGCTTGTGTCTATGCGCAGGTCTTCCTGCAATACACGCGCTATGTCGCCGTTCTGAAATGGCTGCCGCTGGCCCTCTGTGCATATTTTGCAGCGCTGCTCACAACCCATATTGATGGAAAAGCCCTGTGGTTCGGGCTTGTCTGGCCACAGCTTGAATGGTCGAGCACTTATCTCACGACGGTGGTCGCCGTGTTCGGAACAACGATCAGCCCCTATCTCTTTTTCTGGCAGGCCTCGCAAGAGGTGGAAGATATTCACGCCTATCGCGAACGCCACAGCCTTGCGCAATCTCCCCGCCAAGGAAAATCAGCCCTGCACCGAATCGATGTCGACACATTGGTCGGCATGGGTTTTTCAAATCTGGTCGCGCTGGCCATTGTCATCACCACTGCCGCAACACTCAACAAGCAAGGCATCACGGACATCCAGACCTCCGCACAGGCCGCGGAAGCGTTGCGCCCCATTGCAGGCGAATTCGCCTTTCTGGTGTTTGCGCTTGGCATCATCGGCACAGGCTTGCTGGCCGTGCCGGTGCTGGCAGGCTCAGCCGCCTATGCCTTGGGTGAAGCACGCCAATGGCCGGTCGGCTTTTCGCGCAAATGGCAGGAAGCAAAAGCCTTCTATGGCACTGTGGCCCTCGCAACCTTGGTCGGTATGATTCTCAACTTCACCGAGATCGATCCGATCAAAGCGCTTTACTGGAGTGCCGTCATCAACGGCGTCACATCGGTCCCCGTGCTCATCACCATGATGCTGATCGGTCGACGAACCGATATTCTCGGCCCGTTCACTCTTGGCAAGACACTCACAATTCTGGGCTGGTTCGCCACGGGCCTGATGGCTGTGACGGTGCTTGCCATGGTGCTTGTATCGTAAGAAATCCAAGCGCGGCCATGCGTGCCTCCAGCAAACAATCGAAAAAGGGCTGCCATGGTGTCGCCATGGCAGCCCTCAGATTGCGGAGGAATATGACAGGGAGATGAAACTCTCCGCCTTAGCCCTTGAATGCCTGTGCGGCTTTTTCGACCACGTCAGCCGGTGTCTTCACAATGGCATCGGAATAGCCCTGCACGACTGTGCCCGGCGCAGGATCGAGTTCGAGCGCGCGCTTGTTGGCCATTTCGATCATAGCGGGATCTGCCACCATCTTGTCGAAGGTTGCGCGCAAATAGTCGATGCGGTCAGCGGGAATGCCGGGAGGGGCCAGCAAAGCGCGGCCGATCATGGCGCCAGCGGAAGCGAATTCGATCACGCGCTTGGCCACCGGATCATCAACCAGCTCCTGCATGAGCGGCACATTCTGCAATTCGCGATTGCGCTTCAGGCCGGTCTGGATGACAGCGACCAACTCGCCGCTATCGAGCTGGCGCTTGTGCGTCACGCGCCATGAGTTCCAGGCCGACGAGACAAGATCAATCTCGCCACGTTCCAGCGCGATGGAATATTCATTGGCGCCCGGATAGCCGCAGATCATCTTGTATTTATAGCCCGCCAAAACCTTCAGCAGAGCCGGATATTGATAAGACTGCGCAGTCGTGCCGGTGCAGCCGACAATCGTTTCCTGACGCTTCATATCTTCCGGTGTCTTGGAAGGAGAATCTTTGCGGCGCACGAAAGCCGTATTCACGGAGGAGAACGAGCCGATGTAGCGCATCTCCTCGACCTTCCACTTGCCCACTTCCGGCTCGAGCACCTGTGTATTGCCGATGGTCTCAGGCAGAACGCCCATCACCGTGCCATCACGCGGAGCCTGCGCATAGAGATAGGCGGTTGCCAGCAGACCACCACCGCCCGGCTTGTTTTCAACAATCACCGCGCCGGCTTGGGGCAGATAGACGCGCAGCATGTCGGCGGCGAGGCGCGCATAGAAGTCGTAGGAACCACCGGGTGGATGACCGACCATCACCTTCACGGTCTTGCCCTTGAAAAATTCTTCCGGTGTCTGTGCCAGAGCCGGCACGCTGGCCAGCGCGCAGACTGCAAGAAGAAGGGAGCGCAGCTTCATCATGACAATTCCTCCATGGCCCAGCGGGCCTGATCACATGTTCAGACGCCCAGAACGGCGCGTGATTCCTTAAACAGATCGTCAAGCGCATAACGCTCGGGAATGATCTTCTGCTCGTAGGCCAGTTGCACAACCAGCTCAAGAGAAGGGGCGATCACATCATAGCCAACAGGGCGCATATCGATGGCGCCTGCGGCCACAGGTGCCGCCTCTTTGCTTTTGACAAAGAGATCATAAATCTCGCGCACAGTCTCAGGGCGCGACTGCAACAGATCACGCTTGACGCAGAGAATATGATTGATCGGCAACAGGCTTGTCTTCTTGTGCCAAGCAAGGCCCGCATTTTTGGCATCGGGAATGACGGCTTTGATCTTGGGATCATCGGGCAAATCATTGCCCAGAATGCCCGCATCGATCTCACCCGACATCAGCATCGGCAAAAGCTTTGTGCCAGCCGGTGCCCGCGTGACGAAAGACGGCTCCTGATATTCGGCCAGATGCGCGCCTTCGAAAATCGTCCAGTTCACGCTCTCCAGATCGAGCCCGTGCTCTTGTGAGAGAATGTTGCGGACCCACGCACCTGTGGTTTGCGTATAGGCGCGCACACCGACTTTTTTGCCCGGCAGCATGTCGGGCGTCAGCTCTTTGTGGAAGTCTGTGTTGTAGACAATGCAGCCGTGCTGGAAACGCGAGGCCAGAACAACCGGCAGCATGACAATCGGCTTTTTGTAGGCATAGGCCTGCAAGAAGGTGAAGACCGCCATTTCGCTGACATCGAACTTCTGCTCACGCGCCATCGGCTTGAAAGCATCGTGAATGGGTTCGATCTCGTGGAACTCGAAATCGAAATTCGCCGATTTCACCGTGCCGTTCAGCAAGGCTTCGGTGGTTGGATAGCGCTTGAGCGCGCAGGAGAGTGTCATCTTGCTCATCACAGGCTCACTTCAGGCTCGGATAAAGATCAAGCGCTGTGCCTGAAAAGATTTGCGCGCGATCCGCATCCGAGACGGAGGCCAAGACATGCATCGTCTCGTCGACAATGTTTTTCAGCGTGTCGTCATGGGCCGGATAATTCGAACCCCACAGAACGCGGCTCGCACCAAAGGTCGACAAGACCTTGTCCATAAAGGCTGCGGGTGTGGAGGCGCCTTGCTGGCAATGTTCTACTGTGCGGCTGGTGAGCTTGAGATAGATGTTCTTGTAAGCTGCAATGTCCCAGAGGCTCTGGGCCTTCGCATAAGGCGCACCATCATTGATGACGGGACGCGCCAGATGGTCGAGCAGGAAATTGGTCTGCGGGAATGCCTTCACGATTTTCAAGAGAAGCGGAATGCCTTCAGCCGTCATCTGCATGGCAATCGGCAGCTTCAATGCGCCAGCCTTTTCCCAAACCGGAAAAGCGCGCTCGTCGTCGAGCCATGTCTGCTGGCCGGGCATGGTGGAGCCGGTCGTGAACACGCGCATGCCGGTCATGCCGCGCGACACCCAATGATCCATCTGTTCGAGCGCTTTGGAGTCGAGCGGGTCAAGCGAGAAGACGCCCGTGAAGCGCTTGGGAAACTTGACGATGCTGTCGGCCAGATAAGAGGAATTGTGGCCATAGGCGGTCGAGGCCTGCACGACAGCCGCCTTATCGACACCCGCCTCATCCATGGCAGCAATCAGCTGCTCAGGCGTGGTGGGGCGCTCGGATGACCAATCGGACTGTTTGCCGCCAATGGGTGCCAGGGGATATTTTTCGCGATCCGGCGACACCACATGGCAATGGACATCGATGATCATTGGCTTCTGGCCGCCCGCCATTTGAAACTCCTTGGTCTTTCCTCGTGAGAAGCGCATCGCGCGCCTTGAGCCCACGTTATGCGATGCGGCGGCATCTACCCCTATTCAAACCGCGGAAGACGGTATAAATTTTTCCTAAACTCATCTGCCCCAATTCATCTGACCCAAGGCCTTGTGCACAGCCCCCGACCCCTCTGGAATGACCCTCCCGCATGAGCCCGATCGAACCCGTACCGAGCCTCAGGCGCCTGCGCGCCTTCGAGGCCGTTGCCCGCCTGTCCTCCCTGTCGGCTGCCGCTCAGGTGCTTCGCCTGACCCAGCCAGCACTCACCCATTCCATCGGCCAGCTGGAAACGGAGATCGGCACGCGGCTGTTTGAACGCAAACCCGAGGGCTCGTTTCTGACCGAGGCAGGGCATAGCTTCCAACGCCGCACGCAACGATTTTTCACCCAGATCGAAGACGCCCTGACGCGCGCGACCAGCCAAACGGGCGACGCCG
>CANGRU010000188.1 GCA_947456315.1 Beijerinckiaceae bacterium
AAGCGCGAGCCTGATCCGGGGCAAGATGAAAAGCCGGTTCCCGCGCAGCAAAAACAAGCCACACCGACTCCGCCGCCGCCCAAGACCGAGCCGGTGAAAGAGCCGCCCAAGCCTGAACCGCCGAAAGATGCGGAAGCGCTCGAGAAGCTCAAGCAACAGCAAAAGCCGGAACCCAAGAAGGTGGAAGCGCCGATTCCACCCAAAATTCCGCCGCGCCCGAAAGAACCCGAGCCGCCGAAAGTGGATCAGGTCGCCAAGCTGCTTGAACAGAGCAAAGACATCAAGCCTGCACAGAAAGCCAAAACGGGCGATGAGCAGGCGATGAAGGCAAAAACCGATCCGACCGAAATCTCGCGCCTCTTGTCGCGCGAGCAAGCGCAGCAACGCGCCTCAACGGGCCAGCAAGTGAGCCAGACGGCATCGCTTGGCACAGCAACAGCCAATGCGCCGAAAATGTCGCCCTCGCTCTGGGCGGCCCTCGATGGCTTGCTACAGGATCAATACAAGCAATGCTGGTCTTATCTGGGCATGAGCTCGGGCCAGCGCTACATTCCGCAGATCAAGGTCGAATATAGCAAAGACGGCTCGCTGGTGGGCGCGCCTTCGCTGCTCAATCCACCCTCTGACTCATCTCTGACATCCTTGGCAGAAAGTGCCGTGCGCGCCGTGCGCCGCTGCAATCCGCTGAAGATTCCAGCCCAATACCAGCCCTATTTTGAACAATGGCGCGCACGCATCCTGCGTTTCGACCCTGATGAAATGCAGGGCTGAAACATGCGCACCATCACCTTCCCAAGCCCGCGAGATCATCTCATGAGCGACAGCAAACTGCTTCTTTCCCGCCGTCAAATGGGCGGTCTCTTCACTGGCCTTGCCGCATCAAGCCTGTTGCCCGGCGCGGCCTTGGCGCAGTCGAAATATCTCGACATTCGTCGCGGCACGAATTTTCAGCCGATCCCGATTGCGGTGACCAATTTCGCGGGCGAACAAGGCCCCGCGCTATCTGGCATCATCACCAATAATTTCGCGCGTTCGGTGTTTTTGCAGCCGCTGGAACCGCGCTCTTTTCCTGAACAAGTCAGCAATCCAGATGCGCCACCGCGCGCCGATGCCTGGCGCATGATCAATGCGCAATTTGTGCTCACAGGACGTGTCGGGCGTGCGCCGGACGGGCGTATGCAGACGCAATTCCGCCTCTGGGACGTCTCGACCGGCCAGCAAGTGAGCGGCCAGCAATATGTAACCGACCCGAACAATGCGCGCCGTGTCGCGCATATTGTGTCGGATGCGGTCTTCTCGCGCATCACGGGCGAAAAGGGCTTCTTCGATTCCCGCGTCGTCTTCATTGATGAGTCGGGCCCCAAAGAGCGCCGCTCCAAGCGCCTGTCTATTATGGATCAGGATGGCGCCAATGTGCGCTATCTGTCCGGCGGCGACGAGCTGGTTGTCACACCGCGCTTCTCGCCGTCCTCGCAAGATGTCGCCTACATGGCCTTCGGCAAAGGCGACCCGCGCGTCTTCATTCTGAACATCGAGACCGGACAGCGCGAAGTTGTCGGCAATTTCCCCGGCATGACGTTCTCGCCGCGCTTTTCGCCCGACGGCCAGAAGGTCATCATGTCGCTGTCGCAAGGCTCGTCCTCCAATCTGTTCACGATGGACTTGCGCTCGCGGGCGACCACACGCCTGACCGATACGGCAGCGATTGATACATCGCCGTCTTTCGCACCTGATGGTTCGCAGGTCGTATTTGAATCCGACCGCGGCGGCACGCAGCAAATCTATGTGATGGGCGCAGGCGGCGGTGGCGCCAAGCGCATTTCCTATTCGGAAGGCGCGCGCTATTCGACACCCGTCTGGTCACCCAAGGGCGACTTCATCGCCTTTACACGCCAGAAGGGCGGCAGTTTCGGTATTGGCGTGATGAAGCCCGATGGCTCGGGCGAACGCATTATCACCGAGGGCTATCACAATGAAGGCCCGACATGGGCGCCCAACGGGCTCTATGTGATGTTCTTCCGTGATCCGGGCGGCAGCGGCGGCCCGAAGATTTTCATGGCCGATGTGTTCGGACGCGGCGAGTTCCCGGTGCCCACACAAAGCTATGGCTCGGATCCGGCCTGGGGGCCGTTGCTGAGCTGACCCTCTTCACAAGGGCGGATGTTATCGAAACCAAACTTTAACCAAGAATGACTAGGACTGATCCCAATGAGTCCGGTCACTGAAGGAGTTCCGGGATGACTTTTATGATTTCTGCGCGGACCCTGAAGATTGTCGCCGCGCTGTCCATCGGCTTGGCCATGGGCGCTTGCTCGAAAAATCCGAATGAAGATGGCAGCGGCTCGGGCTTCGGCTCGGGTCTGGGTGCCGGCGCTGCCACACCCGGCTCGCAGCAGGATTTCGTCGTCAATGTCGGCGATCGCATTTTCTTTGAAAGCGATTCCACCGAGCTGACCTCGACCGCGCAAGCGACCCTCGACAAGCAGGCACGCTGGCTGCAGCAGTATGGCCAGTATTCGATCACCGTCGAAGGCCATGCGGACGAGCGCGGAACACGCGAATATAATTTCGCGCTTGGTGCACGCCGTGCGGAAGCTGCCAAATCCTATCTCGCCGCGCGCGGCATTCCGGCCTCGCGCTTGCGCACAATCAGCTATGGCAAGGAACGCCCGGTGGCGGTCTGCAACGACATCTCCTGCTGGTCGCAGAACCGCCGTGCGGTCACCGTGCTTGGCGGCGCCAACTCTTAAAAACGCCTGCGGCGCAAGCTCATCATCAAGACCGGCGCCTTCAAAAAGCGCCGGTTTTTTTTGTTTCACATGGCGGAGGTCACGTTGATCCCAATTCGGTCGCACTCTCGCCTCAGTTTTTTCACATCCCGGAGACCATCATGCGGATGAAGAGGCCAAGATCATGCTAAAAAAATCCATGTTCCAGATGAAACTCAAAACACTCCTGATTGCGACCTTGCTGGCGCTGGGCAGCGCTTTGCCAGCATCCGCGCAATTGTTCGGCGGGCGTGAAGCTGGCGGCGATACGGCCGAGCTGCTGCTGCGCATCGACCGGCTGGAAAACCAGATCCGCACGATGAATGGCCGCATGGAAGAAATGCAATTCCAGGTGCGCCGCAGCGAAGAGATGCTGCGCAAGTTCCAGCAGGATGTGGATTTCCGCTTTCAGGAAATGCAGCCCAAGGGTGGCGCTGGCGCACGCCCTGCCGCCCCTGCCAACGCGCCTGCCCCCATGCCCCCGCAACGCCGCGGTGATCTGGAGCCCGGCACTTTGGAGACACCCGCACCACTGGTGGCTGAAGCGCCCCGCGGATCGGCCCCCATTGCAGCCGTGGCAGGCATTGCCGCGCCGCGCGGCAATGGTCGGGGGGATGCGTTTGACCCCTCCGCAGACCCCAATGCTCCGGGCGCGCCACGCGCGCTCGGCTCACCAGATTCGGCCAGCCGCCCTGTAGCGCGCACTGTGCCCGGTGGTCCGCTTGGCAATCAGGATGATGCCAATGCCCCGCTCGATCTGACTGGTGGACGCCAAGCCGCTATCGCCGCGCCGCCCGCACAAGCGGGCGCTGGGGCCATGCCGGCAACGACCCCGCAAGACGAGTTCGAACTGGCGGTCTTTTCGCTGGAACAGGGCCAGTATGACAATGCCGAAACAGGCCTGACCACGTTTCTGAAACGCTATCCCAAAGATGCGCTCGCCGGTGAGGCGGTCTATTATCTGGGTGAGAGCCTGTTCAAGCGCAATCGTCACCGCGATGCAGCCGAACAATATTTGAAAATCTCGACCGACTATCCCAAAACCGCCCATGCGCCTGATGCCATGTTGCGACTTGGCCAATCACTTGAGAAACTCGGCGCGAAAGAACAGGCCTGTGCTTTCTTCAGTGAGGTGCCGCGCAAATATCCGCAAGCCACCGCCATCAAGACCACAGCCCAGCGCGAGTTCACACGCGCCAAATGCTCGTGACAGATTTAAACAGCACAAAACTTTTTGCAGGCCTTGAGGGCGCCAAAGGCATTTTGCTGGCCCTCTCCGGCGGTCCTGATTCCGTTGCGGCACTGGCACTTCTGTCTGACTGGGCCAAAGCCGGCGGCCCGCATTTACAGGCCGCCACATTCGATCACGCCCTGCGCGCCAACTCACGCGCCGAAGCCGAACATTGTGCGGCTCTGTGCCAGAGCCTGAACGTGCCGCACACGATTCTCACATGGGATGGCGACAAACCTGCCACGCGCATTCAGGAAGAAGCGCGCGATGCGCGCTACCGCGCGCTCATCGGGCACGCCAAAAAGATCGGCGCTGATTATCTGATCACCGCCCATCATGCCGATGATCAGGTCGAGACGATTCTGTTTCGCATGATGCGCGGCTCTTCGATCGGCGGATTGGCTGGCATGCGCCCATTC